>SHNJ01000013.1 GCA_004295055.1 Alphaproteobacteria bacterium
CCCGGCGAATTAATTGAAGATCTTCGATCAGGCGTATGGCAATCTCAACCGCCAATGCGCCGCGGTCAGCCTTGGAAAAAGCGGCTTTTTTTCGTCTTTGGCGCAACAAAGCGCGGTCGAATGGCTGTTGATTCAATTTGCTTGTTCTCTGTGTAAAATGAATTAGGCTTTGTACCATGTTTGCCCGCAAAACAACAGCCCGCTTGACGGGCGCACCCTCGGCCAATCCGGCTTCCAGATTGCTGGATCTGGTGTTGCCGCACACATGCGGCCTGTGCCGCGAGGTAATGCAATCCGGCCAAAGTCTTTGCGCCGAATGTTGGAATGGGCTGCAATTTATCGTCCGGCCGCATTGCGATTGTTGCGGGTTGCCTTTTGCCTTTGATTTAGGGCCTGGGGCGCTGTGCGCCAAGTGCGTTGAAAAACGGCCATCCTATGTTGCCGCACGCGCGGCATTGAAATATGACGATCACAGCAAGCAAATGATTCTCGCCTTTAAACATGGCGATAAAATTCATTTACGCGGATTGCTGGCAAAATTTTTATATCAATCCAGTAAAGATATTTTGCATGGCGCTGATTTAATCGCGCCAGTGCCGTTACATTGGTGGCGCTTGGTAAAACGCAAATATAATCAGGCGGCGTTATTGTCGACAGAAATTGCCAATTATTCCAGCCTTGATCACGAACCGCATTTGTTGCTGCGAAAAAAACGCACGACACCGCATGAAAATATGACGCGGGATGAACGCGAAAAAAATGTCCGGGCAGCCTTTGCCGTAAATCCAAAATATACGGACAAGGTAAAAAACAAAATTATCGTTTTGGTCGACGATGTTATGACCAGCGGCGCAACGGTCAATGAATGCGCCAAAACCCTGTTGAAACACGGCGCGGCGGAGGTAAGGGTGCTAACCCTGGCCCGTGTTCTGTTCGATCATTAATATCGTTGAATCTTTGCCTTTTCCGGTTTAGATTTGATAAAATTTTCTATCGGTATTCCCATGAATTTGACATCAACCCCCCAAAGTGTGAAGGAGAAGTGGATGAAACGCATTATTGCATTGGCGTTGGTATTGCTTGCCATTACCGCCGCCGCAGCCGTCGCCGGCGATGGCAAGGATGGCCGTTTTCAGGTTATCAATACGACGATTTCGATGCCTGGTCCGGTGAAATATGATTTGTCGCAGCCAGTGTTGGTCGATACGCAAACCGGCAGCACCTGGATTCTGGCGCAACCCGAAGGACAGATCATCGGCTGGTATCCATTGACCAAATCCGACAAAATGCCGGAACCACCGAAAAAACCAGCCGCCGCGCCGGACGCTCAGCCGAAACAATAACGGGATTTGGGGTTAGGGGTTTGGGTTTCGGGTGATTTTTTCAGCCTTTCCAAACCCCAAAACCCAATACCCAAAACCCTGTCATCCTATGATTGAAATCTACACCACAACCTATTGTCCGCACTGCACCCGCGCTAAAGATTTGCTGAAGAAAAAAGGCCAAAGCTTTACCGAAATCAATTGCGAGGAAGATGAGAATGTCTGGAACGAATGCGTCAAACGTTCCGGCGGACGGCAAACCGTGCCGCAGATTTTCATCAACGGCACTCATGTCGGCGGGGCGGATGATTTATATGCGCTGGATAAGGCCGGAAAATTGGATGGGATGTTAGGCCTATAATTAAGGGGTTAATGAATAAATTGACAATTGTATCTTTATAAGATACAATTCTCTATGTCTTTAGTTGATCAAATCTCGGCTATGTATGACGCCGATCAATTCGCCCGTTTAGCTGGAAAAGATTTGGGACCTCTTGATGAAACCCATGGTCTCAGAATCCGGGCTATTAAACAAGATTTAGGTGGTTGGCCGGATGATCGGCATTTGGACGCGGAGGGATTGCGTAAATTTGCCTTGTTGGTGGTGCATCAAACCCTGCAACCTGAAATGCAGAAAGATTTCGCGCCGCATTTAAAGGGATTGTGCAAACGGCAATTGGTTCCATGGCAGTATTACGCTGTAATTAAAGATAAAATTCGCATTGCCGCGCACCGCCCACAAATTTATGGCACGCAGCTGAATGACAGTCCCGTGCAGCGGTTGGAAACAGTAGACAAGCGGCGTACGCTTTTTGGTTTGCAAACTTTAGAAGCCTATCGCGCTAGAAATCTTTAAATCGCGCTAATAATATAATTCACGCCCAGATCACCACTTAGTTTCCAATTCCGCCCAATCGGCGAAAAAGAAAATCCTTTTTGCGCGCGAATTTTGAAATCACTTTCATCAAGGATTCCGGCCAATTCTTCGGGCCTGATAAATTTATTCCAGTCATGCGTGCCCGGCGTGACCCATCCCAAAATATCTTCGGCCATTACAATCGCTTGGGCATAAGATTTCATAGTACGGTTCAAGGTCGATAGAATTAAAATCCCGCCTGGTTTCAACACGCGGCGCAACGATTGAACGAATAATTCCACATTATCGACATGCTCGATAATTTCCAGCGCCAATGCGACATCGAAATGTTTTTTGGCCTTGGCTAGGTTTTCAATACTTTGTTTTTGATAGGCGATCGCAAGTCCGCTTTGCTTGGCATGATTTTGCGCAACAGTAATGGCTACTGGATCGGCATCGATGCCGGTTACATTGCCGCCAAGACGCGCCAACGGCTCGCATACTAATCCGCCGCCGCAACCCACATCCAAAATTTCTAAACCGGAAAGCGGCGATGGCTGATTCTGTTTTATTTTAAAATGCGCCGCGATTTCACCGACGATAAATTCCAATCGTGTTGGATTCAGCGCGTGCAACGGTTTGAATTTACCATTCTCGTTCCACCAATCGGGGGCGTCTTTGGTAAAATGATCGATTTCGCGTTGGTTGATGCTGCTGCGCATAATTAGGTTCCAGGTTTCAGGTATCGGGTTTCAGGTTCAACAGTATATATTATTGAGCAAAACCTGGCACCTGAAACCCGACACTTGGCACCTTATCTTGCCTTTTTCCCAAAAACCCTTAAAATCCACCAAATGGCACGTTTAGTCTTAAAATTCGGCGGTACATCAGTGGCGGATATTGCCCGCATCCGCAAAGTGGCGCGCCTGGTGAAATTGCAATTGGATTTAGGCCATGAAATTGCGGTGGTATTGTCCGCGATGGCGGGTGAAACCAATAAATTGGTAGCCTTGGCCCGCGAAATGCAAAAAGTGCCCAATCCGCGCGAATATGATTTGATCATCTCGGCCGGGGAGCAAGTGACGGTTGGCTTATTGGCCATGGCGCTCGAAGATATCGGCGCGTCCGCAAGATCGTTTTTGGGATGGCAAATTCCGATACGCACCAGCGATCAATATGGCAATGCTTGGATCGACCAGGTCGAGGGCCAAAAATTGATCGCCCTCATGCAGCAAAAAATTATTCCGGTGATTGCCGGATTCCAAGGCGTCAGCCCGGATGGTTCGGTCACAACGCTGGGCCGCGGTGGATCGGATACCACGGCGGTTGCCGTTGCCGCTGCGGTCAAGGCGGATCAATGCGATATTTACACCGATGTCGAAGGCGTGTTCACCACCGATCCGCGCATTGTCGACAATGCCCGGAAATTGGAAAAAATTTCGTACGAAGAAATGCAGGAATTCGCCTCGCAAGGTGCGAAGGTATTGCAGCCTCAATCGGTCGAAGTTGCGCGCCGCAACAAGGTACGCGTGCAAGTATTATCCAGTTTTAAAAACGAAGCTGGCACGTTTATGGTGGATGAGAAAGAAATTTCCAATATCCGGTCGGTCAGCGGTTTGGCGTACAGCAAGGAAGACACCAAAATTGAAATCAATGGCGCCGTCCAAGATAAAGAAATTTTTGCATTGCTGGATGCGGCCAATATTCCGGTCGATATGGTTGCAAAAAATACCAGTTTGGTTTTCACCGTGCCTAAAGTCGATTTGGATCGCGCGGTAAAGATGCTGCGCCAAAGCCAGTCCAAACTTGGTTTTTCGGATATTATGGCCGATGTCAATATAGCCAAGGTTTCTATCGTTGGGCTTGGCATTCGCAACCATCCGTCGGCCGCAGAAACTATGCTGGATACATTGACGGAAAAATCCATTGCGATCTACGCAACAACAAAATGCGATATCAAAGTTACGGTGTTGATTGGGGCGGAGCATCTGGAATCCGCTCTGCGCGCGTTGCATGTGGCGTTCGCGCTGGATCAGGATGAAAAAACAAAATCGGTGGCGGCCTAATGAAAAAAATCCACACCCTGGAATCCTTGATGCAAGATGGTTGCCAGTTTTTGGGAACCAAATACGCCATTATGGGCGGGGCGATGACTTGGGTTTCCGAACGCAATCTGGTCGCGGCGATTTCAAATGCTGGCGGATTCGGCGTTGTGGCGTGCGGATCGATGACGCCGGAATTGTTGGACGCGGAAATCAAGGCCACGCAAAAACTGACCAAAAACCCGTTTGGCGTGAATTTGATCGTCATGCACCCCAAACTGGATGATTTGGCGCAAACTTGCATCAATAACCGGGTCAGCCATGTGGTGCTGGCCGGGGGTGTGCCGAAAAAAGCATTAATTCAAAAATTAAAAGACGGTGGGTGCAAGGTAATATCTTTTGCGCCGGCGTTGGTGATCGGCAAAAAACTGCTGAAGGACGGTATTGACGCATTGATCGTCGAAGGATCGGAAGCGGGTGGCCATATCGGCCCGGTCAGCACTTCGGTTCTGGCGCAAGAAATTCTGCCCAATATTTCCGAGGTGCCGGTATTTGTCGCGGGCGGTATCGGACGGGGCGAGGCGATTTTAAGTTATCTGGAAATGGGCGCGGCGGGAGTGCAATTGGGCACCCGTTTTGTGTGCGCGCGGGAATGTGTTGCGCATCCGAAATTTAAACGCGCTTTTATTAATGCCGCTTCGCGCGATGCCATGCCATCGGCGCAAATCGATCCGCGGTTTCCGGTAATTCCGGTGCGTGCATTGCAAAATGAAGGCACCAAGCGGTTTATGGAAAAACAGCGCGAAGTGATCGCCAAATACGAAAGCGGCGTTTTATCGATGGATGCGGCGCAATTGGAAATCGAGCATTTTTGGGCGGGCGCCTTGCGCCGCGCCGCCATTGATGGCGATGTGGAAAACGGATCCTTAATGGCCGGGCAGAGTGTGGGCATGGTCAGTGCCGAGCAAACCACACAAGAAATCATTGATGAGCTGATTTATCAGGCCGACCATGCGTTAAACAACAAGATCAAGTATGCTTAAATCGGGGTTTCAGCGGCCTTAATTTGGGCACAACTCGCCCGGATAATCCGCCGCTGTTTACCGGAACTGGGTTTCGTTTGGCAACTTTCTTTGGCGCTTGGTGAATGTTAACTGCTCCTGTCACCACTTCGAAAAAACTACTTAAGGATCTGCGCGATATTATCGGCAGGTACCCGGACGCGCGCGAACGTCTGCAACAAGTGGTCAAGGCGATTGCAACCGGCATGGTGGTCGAAGTCTGTTCGGTCTATATCAAACGTCCCGGCGATTTGCTGGAATTATTCGCCACTCAAGGTTTGAATCCATCCGCAATCAATAAAACCCGCTTGCGCATCGGTGAAGGTTTGGTTGGTCTTGTTGCGTCGACCGCGCAACCGGTGGTCGCGGCTAATGCTTGGGAACATCCGAATTTTGCTTATCGCCCTGAAACCGAGGAAGAGAATTTCAAATCTTTCTGCGGCGTGCCGTTATTGCTTGGCGGCCGCGTCGTGGGCGTGCTGGTGGTGCAAAATATCAAACAGCGCCACTATAACGATGACGATATCGAACAACTGGAAACGATCGCGATTTTGCTTGGCTATCTGATTACGTCGGGCGATTTGATCAAGCCCGAGGAACAGGTCGGCAGCGATGGCATAGGATTGATGCCAACGCGCCTGACTGGCTTGCGGATTCATTCTGGCCTGGCGATTGGCCGCGCATTTTTATATAACGCCGCGCCGCGCATCACCCGCATGATGTCGGATAACACGGACGAAGAATTGGCAAGGCTGCAAAAAGCGTTGGATGAAATGCACGTATCGATCAGCGGCATGATCGAGGACGCCGCCAACGATATGCCGGTGGCGGCGGGGCAGGAACATGTCGAGGTATTGGAATCTTATCGGTTGTTTGCATCCGACAAAGGCTGGCTGAACCGCATCCGCGAGTCGATCAGAACCGGACTTTCGGCCGAGGCATCGGTGCAAAAAGTGCATAATGAAACCCGCGCCAGGATGAATTTGATCAACGATCCTTATATCCGCGCGCGCTTGTCGGATCTCGAAGATATCACCGCCCGTTTGTTGCAACATATTTTGGGCGAAGAAACATTGATGGCGCGGCATATCGCCGACCAGGATTTTATCGTCATCGCGCGGGATTTAGGCCCGGCGGCATTATTGGATTTCGACCGCAAGCGTTTGCGCGGCGTGGTATTGGAAGAAGGCTCGCAAACCGCTCATGTGGCCGTCGTCGCCCGCGCGCTGGATATTCCGGTTGTTGGCAAGATCGGCGATGCGTTGCGCCGGATTGAATCTGGCGATTCGTTGATCATCGATGGCGAGGGCGCCGAAATATATATTCGCCCAGGCGAAGAAGTGATTCAGTCTTTCCGCGAAAATATTGTCTTGCGCGAAAAACGCAAGGCGCAATATGCGGCGGCGCGCAATTTACCGGCAATCACCGCCGATGGCGTGCCCGTATCGTTATTAATGAATGCTGGGTTGCCGATCGATATCGATCAATTGGATGCGACCAATGCCGACGGAATCGGGCTGTTCCGTACCGAAATTTCTTTCATGACTTACGGCCAGGTCCCAGGGCTTGCCGAGCAAACCGAATTTTATAAACAGATGATCGATGCCGCCGGATACCGGCATATTGTATTCCGCACCATCGATGTTGGCGGGGACAAACCATTGCCGAACATGCCGCATCATGCCGAGGAAAATCCGGCCATGGGCTGGCGCGGATTGCGCCTGGCGCTCGATATGCCGTCGTTATTGCGCCAGCAATTGCGCGCGATGCTGCGCGCATCCAAGGGCAAACGTTTGCAATTGATGTTCCCAATGGTCGCGGAAATCGCCGAATTCGATGCCGCCAAAAATTTGCTGGATATGGAGGTTAGACGGTTCAAGGAACGCGGCGAAGATTTGCCATCGCAAATCGCGGTTGGCGCGATGCTCGAAGTCCCCGCCTTGTTATGGCAGTTGCCGGCGCTTTTAAAACGCGTCGATTTTCTGTCGATCGGCAGCAACGATTTGATCCAGTTTTTATTCGCCAGCGACCGGGGCGGGGCGCGCACATCGTTGCGGTATGATGCATTGTCGCCGCCTGTGCTGCGCGTGATACGCAATTTGGTGGAAGAATGCGATAAGGCCGGTGTGCCGTTGACCTTATGCGGAGAAATGGCGGCAAGGCCGCTCGAGGCAATGGCATTGGTCAGCCTGGGTCTGAATCGCCTGTCTATGTCGGCATCCAGTATAGGGCCGATCAAAGCCACGATCCGCCAGTTGAATGTCGCCCAATTGCGGGCCTATATTTTGTCCTTATTGGACAGCACAGAGCATAGTATTCGAGGCAAACTGAAAGCCTTTGTTGCGGATCGGGGTATTTTAATCCAGGATTAAACATAAAAGTTACCCTCCCCTTGAGGGAGGGTCAAAAATGCGGTAGCATTTTTGGGGTGGGGACTTCAGCCTATCCAATCAACAGGATTTATAATATTTACCACCGCATCCCCACCCCAAACCCGCTTTGCGGCTTTGACCCTCCCTCAAGGGGAGGGTAGCAAATATTATATTCGTAAACTCTTTTTCCCATCTGGCAAATTATTGAAAAATAGGCTAAAAATACCTCCATGTCTCAAGTTTCCTCAAACACTATATCTTCCGGCAACAATCCGAATTTTGGCGTTGGAAAAATTTTACGCGATGCCCGCGAAGAGCAGGGCTTGAGCATTGACGATATTGCCAATCAATTATGCATCCGCGCCGTGCATTTAAAAGCCATTGAAGAAGGCGATTATGATACGCTGCCGGCGCTGGTTTATGCGCGGGGCTTTGTGCGTTCCTACGCAGATTTTCTAAGTTTGAATCAGGAAGACATATTGGATCAATTCCGCCGCGAAACCGCTGGCCGCGAAGAAGTTTTGGATCCGATTTATGTTCCGTCCAATTCCAACCGGCAATTGCCCAGCAAGCGCACCATGATCGGATCGCTGGCTGCGTTTTTGCTGTTGATTATGATTTGGTCTTATTGGTCGTCGCCATCGTCGGTCGATGCGCCAATTGCCGAAGCGATGGGCCCAATCGATATGCCTTCTGAAGAAGGCACGCAAATAACCTCGTCAGGCGACGCACAGCAAAATGTTTTTACTCCGCCGGCGGATGAAAAACCCGCCAACAGCGAAGCGACCGCGGATAATGGGGCACCGATGACGCCGGCGCCAGCCGCGGAAGAAGTTCCGCCTGCTTCCGGTTTGTCCTTTGAAGTGCTTAGCGATTCGTGGGTGGAAATCAGTAACAATGACGGCCATACCTTGTTCAGCAAAGTCTTGCGCAAGGGCGAAACGTATAATGTTCCCGCCAATTTCAAAGGCGCTTATTTATCGACCGGCAATGCCGGGGGATTGATGGTGCGCGTCGATGGAAAACGCGCCGGATTATTGGGCCATCAGGGCGAAGTTATGAACGATGTGCTAGTAGATGCCCGTAATATGGCTCGCAGAGCACGCGATTTGCCGCGTTAGCAATTTTATATGACCGATCACACGACCATACGTCCTTACCGGACGATTCACAGACGCGCTTGCCGTAAAATTATGGTTGGCAAGGTTGCGGTGGGGGGCGACGCGCCGATTTCGGTGCAGTCGATGACCAATACTTTGACAACCGACGTTGATGCGACGGTTCGGCAAATACAGTCCTTGGAATCGGCTGGCGCGGATATCGTGCGCGTGTCGGTACCGGACGAAGGATCGACCGCGGCACTGAAAAAAATTGTCAAGGCGGCCAAAGTTCCTATCGTCGCCGACATTCACTTTCATTATAAACGCGCCATCGAAGCGGCAGAGGCTGGCGCGGCTTGTTTACGCATCAATCCCGGCAATATCGGATCGGATGACCGCGTACGCGAAGTGGTCAAGGCGGCGCGCGATCACGGATGTTCGATGCGGATCGGCGTGAACGCAGGCAGTTTGGAAAAAGAGTTATTGGAAAAATACGGCGAGCCATGCCCCGAAGCCATGGTCGAAAGCGCGTTGAACCATGCTCGGATTTTACAAGATTTGGATTTCCACGAATTTAAAATCAGCGTCAAGGCATCGGATGTATTTCTGGCCGTCGCGGCGTATCAGCAATTGGCAACCGCTATCGATTGCCCGCTGCATATCGGCATTACCGAGGCTGGCAGTCTGCGCACCGGGACGGTAAAATCGTCGATTGGGCTTGGCATGTTGTTATGGTCGGGCATCGGCGATACGATTCGCGTGTCGCTGGCCGCCGATCCGGTCGAAGAAGTCAAAGCCGGATTTGAAATGCTAAAATCCTTGGGCTTGCGGCATCGCGGCGTAAATATTATCGCTTGTCCGTCTTGCGCGCGGCAGCAATTTAACGTGATTGAAACCGTTCGGGTGTTAGAGGAAAAATTGGCCCACATTACAACGCCGATGACGGTTTCCATCATCGGCTGCGTGGTTAATGGCCCGGGCGAGGCGGCCATGACCGATATCGGCCTTGCCGGTGGCGGTAATAATACGCATATGGTATATGTGGCTGGAAACCAAGATCACCGGATCAAGGACCAGGATATTGTGTCGCATATTGTAGAGATGGTGGAAAAGAAGGCTGGAGTCAGGAATGTCTAAATTACAACCCGTGCGCGGTACCCACGATTTATATGGCGACGATATGCGCCGCCACCGCCATGTGGTCGAAGTCGCGCGCGATATCGCCAGCCGGTATATGTTCGAAGAAATCATCCCGCCGATTTTCGAATTTACCGACGTATTCGCGCGGTCGATGGGCGAAACATCCGATGTGGTGTCGAAAGAAATGTATTCCATGACCGACAAGGGCGGGGAAAATATCACCCTGCGCCCGGAATTGACTGCGGGATTGTGCCGCGCGGTGATTTCGGAAGGCATGGCGCAAAACGCGCCGCTGAAATTTTTCAGCCATGGTCCGGTGTTCCGGTACGAACGTCCGCAAAAGGGCCGCCAGCGGCAGTTCCATCAAATCGACGTTGAAATTATCGGTGTCGAATCGCCGGTCGCGGATGTGGAAAGCATTTCGCTGGGCGCGCGGATTTTGGATGCGCTGGGTATTTTCCGCCGCTGCACATTGGAAATCAATACGCTGGGCGATATGGAAAGCCGCAAAAATTATCGCGGCGCGCTGGTGAAATATTTCACTTCGCACAAGGATCAATTGTCCGAAGACAGTTTAAAGCGCCTGGAAAAAAATCCGATGCGGATTTTGGATTCCAAGGATGAAGGCGATAAACGTTTGGTCGCCAGCGCACCGGATTTTTCCGAATATTTGAATGAACCGTCCAAAGATTTTTTTGCCAAGGTCAAAGACGGCCTGACGGCGGTCAATATCCCGTTCAAAATAAACACGCGTTTGGTGCGCGGTCTTGATTATTACTGTCACACCGCGTTCGAATTTATCACGAGCGATCTCGGCGCGCAGGGAACGGTGATGGGTGGCGGCCGGTATGACGGTTTGATCGAAAGTTTAGGCGGACCGAAACTGGCCGGTATCGGCTGGGGTGCTGGGATTGAACGTTTGGCGATGTTATTGGAATATGTGCCGATGATGGCGCGTCCGGTGGCCATTGTGCCGGTCAGCGAGAATGAACAGGCGTTTGCCGCAACATTGGCCGATGATTTGCGCCGGGCGGGAATTGCCGTGGATATGGGATATTCCGGCAATGTCGGCAAGCGCATGAAACGCGCCGGGGACCGCAATGCGCGGTTCGCGGTGATTATTGGCGGCGATGAAATAAAATCCGGCCAGGCGCAAGTGCGCAACATGGATTCGGGCGAAGAAAAGAAAATCGCCTTCAATCAATTGCAACATTTTTTAAAATAAACAGGATACGAGTATGTTAGTCGAAGCAAAACTTGAAAAAGTATTGAAGCGTCATAATGATCTACGCGATCAATTATCCACGCCTTTGAAACCGGAAGAATTGGTAAAATTGAACAAGGAATACGCCGAATTGACGCCAGTCGCCGAGAAGATCGAGGAATGGAAAAACACCCGCAAGGAAATGGCGGATTTGGAAGCCATGAAAAACGATGCCAGCGGCGATGCCGACATGCGCAAAATGGCCGAAGAAGAATTTTACGCGTTAAAAGAAAAATTGCCGGGCATCGAACATGAATTGCAGGTGATGTTATTGCCAAAAGACGCGGCGGACGAGAAAAACGCGATTCTGGAAATTCGCGCCGGCGCGGGCGGGGACGAAGCGGCGTTATTTGCCGCCGAAATGTTCCGCCTATATGAAAAATATGCGGCACTGCGCGGCTGGCGATTCGAAGTTTTAAGCATTTCCGACACTGGCCTTGGCGGGTTCAAGGATGCGACGGCGGAAATTACCGGCACGGGCGTTTTCGCGCGCATGAAATTCGAATCCGGCGTACACCGGGTACAACGCGTGCCGGATACCGAAGGATCGGGCCGGGTGCATACATCGACGATCACCGTTGCGGTTCTGCCCGAGGCGGAAGAGGTTGATATTAAAATCGAAGAAAAAGATTTGCGGATTGATGTGTTTCGCTCCTCTGGTCCAGGCGGCCAGTCGGTCAATACCACCGATTCCGCCGTGCGTATCACCCATATTCCAACCGGTACGGTGGTACAGCAACAAGACGAAAAGTCGCAGCATAAGAACAAGGCCAAGGCGTTGAAAATTCTGCGTGCGCGTTTATACGAGGTGGAGCGTGCCAAGATCGAAGCGGAAATGGCCGCCAAGCGCAAGGGCCAAGTGGGCACCGGTGATCGTTCCGAACGCATCCGCACCTATAATTTCCCGCAAACCCGCGTGACCGATCACCGCATCAACATGACGCTGCACCAAATGGATAAAATCATGCAGGGCGAGATTGACGAATTGGTCGATGCGCTTATCGCAAATGACCAGGCGGAACGGTTGGCGGCGCTGGAGTAGGTTTTTTGCCTGTAGGCGTATAAATATTCAGCCCGGTACTATCGTTATTGCCCGGCGGCATCCGGCCAGGGTTGGTCGCCATGTTAGACATCACCGCTGTGGACGGCTTGAACCAGGCTTGAAGAATAGCTGTCAAATTTGTGTAGCCCAAATCGCGGACACGTTCATAAACATGCGTAAAATAAGATTGATCCACGTGTTCGGCTGGCGATTTGCTTACGCGCTCGCATAATTCGGGAATTCTTACGGCCTGTATTTCATCGAATTTACGCAGAGCTCTGCTAACCGAAACTTCGCATAAAGGCGTTTCCCCTTGGAAATATGCGGCCAATTCCGGCTCCTTCATTGGACCCACTATATTTTGCCAGTGATGGTGAAAAATATCCGAAATCCGCTTGGATAATTTGCCTTCTTGGTCTTTCCATCGCGCCAATTGCGTTATAACATATGGGCTTGGGTTTTGTATTTGAATTGGCTGTTTAAGTTTTTTGATATTGCGCAATAAAGAACTCAGGTAAATTGGTTGCCGGTTGGCCAAGGCAGCTGGTTCCGCCGCCATAAATTTCGGCCATTTCCAGGGCCATCGTAAGGAAATTGGCGGTTTCCACGGCAATTTGGCGCGCAATTCATTTTCGGTATATTCCGATTTGTCACCGGCAATAATTTGGGCGGCTATTTTCTTGCCGCGCCGCGCGCCGTATAACCTCTCGCAACTGGCGTTGATCGAGGCGATATATTGCGGTGTTTCCAGCTCTCTTGTGTTTTCCGACTCCATCGCCGTTTCATAGGCATCGGCCAGAGCATAAAGAAAATCCGATTGAGTTTTTAACAAGGATACTTGCGTAACAAAATCCGCAAAATCGTCGAATGCCGTGCGCGCTGTTTCCGGCATATTCATGCTTACCGTCCTTGTTCGGGACCGGTGTGAATGGGATGGGGCGGAGTAGCGCTTGGATTTGTGCGGCGATGGTGCTTGGTTCGAGTATCTTCCGGTGGACGCTTGTCGCATTTGGTTCCAACTTTTCCGTCTTTCGCCCACTTCTGGATTCGGTCAACAACGTCGCTAAATCCACGAATTCCAGCACTGTGAATAATCTTGCGATAACGACCGGCAGGCACAATCGTGGCATCTTGTTTTGGAAGCTCGGTTACCAAACGGTCTAATTCTTGCTTGTTATATTGGCCGCGTTTTGCTCTATCTTGTTTCAGACGATCAATGGTTTCTTTTATGACGGCGGGGGTAGGGTTTTCCGGCACATCCCAATCGGAACGATAAGGGTGCAATTTAACCATTTGATGCCAAGCATTGTTGACTTCACCGGCTAATCTTGATTGCAGGATAAGATATGACGACTTGTCGTCTTGTCCGATTCTTTGCTGCACATGATCGGCTTTCATGGCAGATTTAAAAACTTCGATATCGCCGGTCAGTTTACGAATCACTTGTTGCAAATCAGGAATCTTGTCAATTTGCCGACCATGTAAATCTTTGGCAAGATCGGGCAGGCGGTCATATCCGCCCATCGATCGAATAACTTTACTAGCTGTTCGCAAGGCCCAATTATCGCTGTGCAATGGCGCGGCTTGCCAGGGGCGTTCCAAAATGAATTTGACTGCCTCGGCATTATTCTCACCGGCCAGCTTCTGAAACATAGCGGCCGCATTTTTGGAGCCCCAAATTTTTTCGCACATGGCCAGAATCTCGCGCCCAGTCTGATGCATAGTTTGGGTGGCGTGCAAAGCGAATGATAATTCGGTAACGGCACCAATTCGGTCTTCCATGCGGAGGTCCGAGACCGCCAAGGATTGTTCTCTTTTTAGCACCCGCTCTATTTGATCGAGGGGAGTATCGTCGACAAATGCTATCATGTCTTAATAGGATACATCAATTTTGCTGTAAAATCAAGTGTTTAAACCAATTATTTCGCATATAAATCAATCACTTAATACTGCTTGCCAATAGACCATAGGGCGGGTTAATTGGCGGTATGTGGGGCAAAAACCGAATTAAAGATCAATTGCACTGGGCGGAAAAACAACTGGCCAAGGTTGGCATCAACGAAGGCAGGCTAATTGCCCGCGTTCTGATGGAATATACGTTAACGCCTGTGGGCGATGTGCCGAAACCCTATACGTTGCGGTATCGCGAAGATGAAAAAATAACGCGCGAAGATCAGGATAAGTTCCGCGATTTCGTTTTTCGCCGCATGCGTGGCGAAGGGACTTCGCGTATTACCGGATACCGCGAATTTTGGTCGCTGCCGTTTAAATTGAATTCCGCAACCCTTGATCCGCGTTCAGA
The DNA here is from genome assembly GCA_004295055.1 of Alphaproteobacteria bacterium. NCBI lineage: Bacteria > Pseudomonadati > Pseudomonadota > Alphaproteobacteria > Alphaproteobacteria bacterium. Next base: position 14,502 of record SHNJ01000013.1, read on the forward strand.
TACCGAGTCATTGATTGAAACCGTATTAAAACAATTATCGACACGCGACGCGGAATATAAAAAACGCGCCTGGAAAATGCTGGATTTGGGCACAGGTACGGGTTGCATTATTATATCTTTGCTGCATGAATTGCCATTGGCGCAAGGATTTGCCGGCGATGCCAGTATGCAGGCGCTGGAAGCGGCGGCGGAAAATGGCCATTTAAATAAGGTTGCGGACCGCTTGCATTTATTTGCCAGCGATTGGGCCAGCGCGATTGCAACGCCGGATGAGGCGCGGAAATTCGATATTATTGCGTGCAATCCGCCTTATGTGCCGGAATATTACCGTACTTTGCTGTCTAACGAAGTTTTGCATTTCGATCCGCCATTGGCGTTGTGGGGTGGGCCGACGGGGCTAGATGGGTATGCCAAAGTTATGCCGCAAATAAAAACTATGCTGAAAAAAGATGGGCTTGGATTCTTGGAAATTGGTTCCGATCAGGCCGATGCTGTCGCGCAAATTGTGGCGGATCATGGATTTACTGTTATGGAAGTGGCGCGCGATTTATCCGGGCATGCGCGATGCATTGTATTGGAGCATAACGCTAGATCCAATTGAGAAAAAATCACGCCGTTTTATATAATATTCACAGGCCTAAAATTAGACTTGGCAGGGTGGAATCTAGGCGGTAGATTGAAAATATAACCATAATCGATGCCGGGTAAAACAGAGTAAGTAATAACGGCTTAAATAGTGGCAAAACAAACTGCGGAATGCGAATAGGCACAGCAGGATTTGCCGGAAAAATATGAAGAACATAGACTTAAAAAGGATCATGCATGAGACCTAATTCCAATCGTCGTGGGCGCAACGGCCATCATCGCCATGGTGGCGGCGGACATAATTCTGGCGGTGGCAATAATAATCACCGCCGCGGTTCTGTGCCGGTACGATATCAGGTTTTTGAAAGCAAAGGCTCGGAAGTTAAAGTCCGCGGCAATCCGCAGCAAATTTATGATAAATACTCGTCCCTGGCGCGCGATGCCTTGGCGTCTGGCGATCATGTCCGCGCCGAAAGCCATTTTCAGCATGCCGAACATTATTTCCGCCTGTTGAATTCGGAACCGCGTCCGCAATATCAGCCATCGCCCGAAGAATTGGCGGCGGCCGAAGTTGAACTGATCAATGCCGGTGAAGCGGTAGTGGAATCTTTGGTTCCGCCAGCGGCGCCCAGCAACGATGGCAGCGAAGCCGACGATAAATCCGGCGAAGCGGCGTAGACGATAAATTTTATAAAATAAAAGCGGCCTTGAGGCCGCTTTTTTTACATGGCATGCGAATTGCCGCGCCAGGCTTGCCACAAAATACCTAAAACAGATTTTGGCGGTTCCGGTCTTTCCGCCGCCTGTTTCGCGGCGCGCCTTTTTTCTTGATCGAGACTTCTTTGAAGAATAGTAACGGCGCGGTGATCTGTCGCAAGAGTCCGAATATCGGATTTAATGCTGGCTAAAATAAATGGAGTTCTTGCTCCCATTTCTATCATATTCGTATTGCTGCCGATCGGCGCTTTGTCGACGCGGACATAATCGCATAACGCTTTCAAACAATCCGGGCGATGGAACGCCGTATGCAATACGTTCAAATCGGCGATATCCTGTCTTAAAAGTGCTTGATCGCTGTCGGCTGTTTCCGGTCCGCCATTGACAATCGCCCGGCGGCTTAATTCGGTCATAATTGTTGTTAAGCCTTTACCGCACGCATCGTAATCAGGTGCGGTGAATGCTTGAATGGCTTCGGCTACATAGCTGGCGGGTTGGCCAGGATCAACCTGACTCACATCCGCATTGGTTGTTAAAAACTCGGTCATTAATGTATCCGCAAGACCCGGATACTCGTCGTTCGGAAAACGGTTTTGTAAAAAAGTTTCAACATGATTAGTTATGGCTCTGGTTGCCATAACCGCCAATGCTTCATTGGTAATAAAGATTCCGCCATTTTGCCGGTAAGCAGTAAATGCACGGTGACGATTCCCTTGCGCCGATGCTAAATCGAACGGATCGGTCGCAGAATCAACTGCAAACTCCGGGCTGTAATCCCACCACGCATCCGGAGTTTTTAGGGAATTTTCTAAAAGAAATTGGCCTGTATCGCATTTTGCAGCGGCCTGCTTAAATATAGACCGGATGGCGAGTAATCCATATTCCGATAATTCGTCGCGGCCAAATAATTTGTGAATGCTATCTTCATGACCAGTTAGAGCGTAAAGTCCGACGACTTGACGCAGATCATTGTCATTCAATATTCCATGTAATACACGCAAGGCATTAATTCTTTTCGTATTGGCAGGAGAATCTGAGCCACCGAGCAAACTCACTAAATTTTCAAGCGTTTGAAGGCGAATAGAAGGGCTTGGCGACAGAAAACCGTCAACCAAATCGTCAACGGCTGTTTCGGCTGTAACTTGCGTGTTGTTGGCAATCAATCGGCGCAAAAACAAGCTGATGGAATCCGGCAAATGAATATCCATTTGGTACAGCATGCTGGCATCCGTCGGGTTGGGCCCGACAGGCTCAGCATTTACATTTTCTGCGGTATCAACCAATTTAACCAAAATTCCCTCTTATCAATCATATCTAAAAAAGATACAACATATTTGACGGCTTGTAAATACAGTAAATAATGGCATTACAGCCACTTAGTAATTAATATAATATTAACCACTTGAAATCTATATCTTAATTACCCACCTAGTATATATGATCTTAAAAATCAACAAGTTTATGGCACATCAATGAATCTGCAAAAATATTCCGAACGCGCCCAAGGTTTCATTCAATCGGCCCAAACCATGGCCGCAGGCCGTGGGCACCAATATCTTGCACCGGAGCATTTATTAAAAGTTCTATTGGAAGACAATGAGGGGCTTGCGAGCAAATTGATCCGCGAAGCTGGCGGCGAGGCGCGGACGGCGTTACAGGAAGTGAACTCCGTTCTTGATAAAACCGCCAAAGTTGAAGGTGGCGGCGGTATGTACGCATCGCAGGAATTGTCAAAAATTTTTGCCAACGCGGAAGATGCCGCCGAAAAAGCAGGTGACAGTTTTGTAACCGCTGAAATGCTGTTGCTGGCGCTGGCGATTGTCGAAAATACCGCCGCGCAGAAGGCATTGAAATCCGCCGGTGTCGATGCGGTGAAATTGAACAAGGCGATTGGCAAATTGCGCAAAGGCCGCAAGGCGACTTCGCGCAGCGCCGAAGACACCTATGACGCGCTGGATAAATACGCGCGCGATCTGACCGAGGCGGCACTGATGGGCAAACTGGACCCTGTCATCGGCCGGGACGAAGAAATCCGCCGCTGTATCCAGGTTTTGCAGCGCCGCACCAAAAATAACCCGGTTTTGATTGGCGAGCCTGGGGTTGGTAAAACCGCGATTGTCGAAGGTTTGGCATTGCGCATCATCAATGGCGATGTTCCCGAAGGTTTAAAAGAAAAAAAATTAATGTCGCTCGATTTGGGGGCGATGGTCGCCGGCGCGAAATATCGCGGCGAGTTTGAAGAAAGATTGAAAGCCGTTTTGGCCGATGTTTCCGCCGCCGAAGGGCAGATTATTCTGTTTATCGACGAGGTGCATAATCTTGTCGGGGCGGGCAAGGCCGAAGGCGCGATGGATGCATCCAACATGCTGAAACCGGCTTTGGCGCGGGGCGAGCTGCATTGCGTCGCGGCAACCACCCTGGATGAATACCGCAAGCATATTGAAAAGGATGCCGCGCTGGCGCGCCGGTTTCAACCGGTGTTTGTCGAAGAACCGAGTGTCGAAGACACAATTTCGATTCTGCGCGGCTTAAAAGAGAAATATGAATTGCATCATGGCGTGCGTATTACCGATTCCGCCATTGTATCGGCGGCCACATTATCGCACCGTTATATCACCGACCGTTTCTTGCCGGACAAGGCCATCGATTTGATCGACGAGGCCGCCAGCCGTTTGCGTATGGAAGTCGATTCGAAACCCGAAGAAATCGATGAACTGGACCGCCGCATCATTCAATTGAAAATTGAACGCGAAGCGATGAAAAAAGAAACCGATCCCGCCAGTATCGACCGTTTGGCGAAATTGGAAATCGAATTGCGCGGTTTGGAAGGCCGTTCGCAAAAATTGACCGATCAATGGCGCAAGGAAAAAGCGTCCTTGTCGGATGAACGCGCGATCAAGGAAAAATTGGAAAAATCCAAACAGGATTTGGAAAAAGCGCAGCGCGAAGGCAATTTGGCCAAGGCGGGCGAATTGAAATACGGCGTGATTCCGGATTTGGAAAAGCAGTTGCAAACCTTGACTGGTTCCAAGCAGACCATGTTGAAAGAAGAAGTCAAAGACAGCGATATCGCCAGCGTGGTTTCCCGTTGGACCGGCGTACCGGTGGATAAAATGCTGGAAGGCGAGCGCGGCAAATTGTTGCGTATGGAAGAATCGTTGCGCCGCCGCGTAATCGGCCAGGACGAGGCTGTTGCGGCCGTTAGCGAGGCTGTTCGCCGCGCCAGGGCCGGTTTGCAAGATCCAAACCGCCCGCTCGGTTCATTCTTGTTCCTCGGGCCCACCGGCGTTGGCAAAACCGAGTTGACCAAGGCATTGGCCGAATTTTTGTTCGACGATGACAGCGCGATGGTGCGGATCGATATGTCCGAATTTATGGAAAAACACTCGGTATCGCGCCTGATCGGCGCCCCGCCAGGATATGTGGGATATGACGAAGGCGGCAGTCTGACCGAAGCGGTGCGCCGCCGCCCATACCAGGTGATTTTGTTCGACGAAGTGGAAAAAGCGCATCCGGATGTGTTCAATGTGTTGTTGCAGGTATTGGATGACGGACATTTGACCGATGGTCAAGGCCGTAAAGTCGATTTCAAAAACACGCTGATTATTTTAACCAGCAATCTAGGCAGCGAAGTTTTAGCGGCGCAAGGCGAGGGCGAAGCGGTTGAAAAGGTCCGCGATGCCGTAATGCAAATCGTGCGCAAGGCATTCCGCCCCGAATTTCTGAACCGTTTGGACGAAGTATTGCTGTTCCACCGTTTGCGCCGCGCCGATATGGCCGGTATTGTGGACGTGCAACTTGGCCGTTTGCAAAAACTGCTGGCATCTCATAAAATTACGTTGGAACTGGATGAACGGGCAAAGGCCTGGCTGGCCAATGCCGGATATGATCCGGTTTACGGCGCTCGGCCATTAAAGCGGGTAATTCAAAAAAATCTGCAAAATAAACTGGCGGAATCCATTTTACGCGGCGAAATATTGGACGGTCAGCATGTCAAAGTCACTGTAAAAGATGCCGAACTAAGCTTCTCGCCGTCGACCAAAAAAATCGCGGCGGCGTAATTTATCTTCCCCGGGTTGGTATGGTCTGTTCCACAATCGCGGCAGCGGCGGTTTCCGCGGTAAAGGTTGCGGCTGGTTTTTTGGCGGCACCGTGTGGCGACATTAGCGCTTGAGCCTCTGACGTTTCCGTATAAAGTTTAAAAGCGCCCGGTATCTCCCGTTCATAGTGCGGTTTTACAGGCCACTGCATGCCCAGGGCTGACGTTCCGCCTTTTCCCGATTTTTGTTTTGTTATATGACTGTGCGCCTCGAAAATTGCGCCGGCCATAAAATCCGTCCAAGCCACAGGCGGGTTTTGGCGCGCGCACCAGTTAGTAGCGTGCTTGTGATGTATGCCAAACACGTCATCCAATACCATGATTTGAATATCTTCCATCCAGGGTTGAATCCACGCGCGCCCTGATGGAATGTTTTTAAAAATTTGTGGCAATGCTTCGGTAAGTTTCCCTTCTGTAGCGCGATTCAAAATAATCGCGGCTGCTATAACCGGATGGAGCATGTGTATATCGTCGCTGATACTAACTTCGCGCATCAGCAACGTTGTGCAATCCAATAGGCGTTTGGCATAAAGATTCATATGTCCTAAACCAAATGCATCTATAAACCGTTGGCTTGGATTGTCTAAAACTTCCGGCATTTTTATATTGCCGGGTTTTCTGTTGGCGGCTAAGGCCACCTGCGCATCGAAAGCCTTTTTCCATGGGGAACGGTCATCTATTACTAGCGGCCTAAATTTGCGTTCACGGCCTGGCGGAGTTTCGGTGGCGCCGGCGTTCGGTGCCCCAGAATTTGAATCTGACTGGCTGTGAGGTAATTTGGCGATTGGGGTAGGGACAGTGTTTGACTGATCACATGCATTGATCAGTTGACTGATAATCCGGTAATGTTCAGCCTTGATTTGCGCAATTTCGCCGCGCGAAGCCTTTTCCAGCCATTCTTTACGTTTTTGCGGATTGCGTATGTCGTTAGCTTCCAATTGCTGCAGCATCTGCCAAATGACCTGGCGGTGTGGCGGGGTAAAGTTGCCTGTAAAGCCCAGCAATTCTTTTAATCGATTGACTTGGTACCCGGCATCCGTCGCTTTCGCTGTGCTTGTTAAATATCGCATCAAAATGATTGGATCGCGTTTTGCCAATCCCAAAACCGTTATCTTGGCCGCTATTTTTTCAAGCGATGCGGCAATAGCCGGGTCGGTTTCTGATAATTCCAGGGCGTTATCCGGTAAAGAGTTATCAGGTGGTGTTGGATTTGACATGTTTATTCACGCGGCAACTTTTTGGTTTCCTATGCGCCCCTATATAGTTACCGTACGCGTTCCATAGCAGAGGACAAGCGCGTAATGCCGGGATCGGAAACCCCTACTGCCGTTGGAATGGCATTTTGAATGGCTGGCCACTGTTCTTGAAAATTCTGAAAGCCTTCAACATCAAATGGGTTTAATGGGGTGCTGCGTTGTCTAAATCCGCTGAGCATTTTTAAACTTAAATCTTGGCCAGTTGTGGATTTTAAGAATGTGGCTGCTTCGGTATAGCGGCGAACACGCAAACGCGGATCTTTTTTTACATTGCAGCGTAAGGCGATTTCACACGCGGCATTTTTCCAATCTTTCTGCTGGATATACCCCAGAAGCCCCTCGCCAACCAAACCAGGGTTATTGATACACAAGGAAACCAAAGTAATTTTGGCGCCTGGCGGCAATTTATCGAAATCCATTCCCCGGCTGTTGAACTTGTTGTTTAGGATTTTCATGCGTTTTGCCAAGTCGGCTTCAAATAAAGCTATTACTTGTTCCGCATTTAAACTTTTTTCACCATTCAAGTATCCCTGGAATTCTTTGTTGTCGCATGGGATAGTCTCGCGGAATGTGATGCGGTTGGCTTCGACATCCAGATTGAAACCTATGCCGATGGTTCGTTTGTTCGCAGTACATTTATATTGGCAGGACCTTATGCCTTCGGCGTGAAATATGAATTCGCGCAAAGCGCGATCATAAGATGGCATAGTGCTGATATGATCGCGTAACGATCTTTCAATGCTGACATCAGGGCTAAGGCCCATTTGCAGTGGGCCCGACTCGACAGTGCCTAAACTAGACGTATGAAGCGATGGAATTGGTTTTTGTATGTCCGGCACTGTTGGTGCGGCGGGAGTAAGAGATAAATTTGAAGAATATGGAACTGGTTCGAGTGGTGTAGCCGGGCCAGATCTTGCACCGCCGAAATTGAATATATTAAATGATGGAGTTGGTTCAAGTGCAGAAGTTGCTGGCGGATTCGAAGGTATGATGGCGGCTTGAGCGCTGTTAGATTTGGAAGTGGAACCCGATAAAACAGATAGGCTAAGGAAAAGGGTGGTCATACTGGCGGTAAATGCCAGCAAAATATTCAAGGCTCGATCAGGCAGAATTTTATGTGCGAGTGGGGAGTTCACCATCCGCGAATAAAGAGATCTTTGCGGAGGAATAGTTCTTGGGTGCACAGGATTTATCTGTGCACCAGGAGGTCTCACGCCGCCTGATTTGGTGATGGCTCTAGTCATAAAATCTCTGTACCCCAAAAATTAAATTAATTACATGTTTTTAATGATTTATACTAATTTATCTTTAAAAGAAACAAAAGTAAAGCATAAAATTTTATTGCTGATTTTAAAGGGGCTGGGGGACCGTTCGCCGCGTTTCCTTACAACGGTTCAGGGTGTACATCATCGCAAATCTTTCAATCCATGGATATTTTTTCACCATTATGCTTTATGGTAGAAAGATCATCATAGGGAAGGCATATGAACCAAATTATCGAAAAGCCGAATAAAAACGAATGGGGTTTGACCGCAGCCAGCACCACGCCAAATACTATTAATTGGAAGGAATCGGCCGAATACAAAAAAACCGCGCAGTTTGTCCGCACGGCCTATGGCCCGTTTGGCAAGGTGGTATTTACCGGCATTTGGGTGATTTTCCTGGTGGCTCTTGGAATTTGGGGCGTCAGTTTTCTGGTGGATGCGCTGGAATTGGTGTTCAATGCCGTACGCAATGTTCCAAATGCCAGCGGCGCGGGCGCGGCGATCGGATCGGTGGCAGGCGCCTTGTTCGCCGCTTGTTGGAAAACGGCAATGGGCGCGGTTATTTTATTCCCGGTTTGGTATGGGTTTAAAATTGCCTATAATCGTTTTCTGATTTTATTGGCCGCGGAACAAAATTCATCCAGCAAAGAATAATCTTTAGGGATTAGCGCCAGGCGATCTTGGCGCCTTTTTTGCCGTCTTTCAACGTGGCAATTTTTTGCTGCGTGTCCGCCAGAGCCAGTTTAAATTTCTGCAATTCCTTGCCAGCCAGTTCGCGGCCGGTGGCGAATTTTACGCCCAACGGATTGATTTTGCGCACGCCGCGATGGACTTCGTAATGCAAATGCGGACCGGTGGAAAGGCCGGTCGAACCGACATAGCCGATCACATCGCCTTGATGTACCCGTCCGCCAACGTTCAATGTTTTGGCATATCGGCTTAGATGGCCATAAGCGGTCGCGTATTCGCGGTTATGCTGAATTTCAATATAATGGCCGTAACCGCCATTCCATCCTTTTTGTTTTACAACGCCGTCACCGGCGGCAAGAACCGGCGTTCCCATACCAGCGCCGAAATCCACGCCTTCATGCATTTTGGAATAACCCAGAATCGGATGGCGGCGCATGCCGAAACCGCGTGTAATCCGCGCACCGTCGACTGGCGTGCGCAATAAAGCCTTCCGCACCGATTTACCTTCAGCGGTGAAATAATCCGCGCGCGTGTCGTCTTGCGGCTTGTAACGGAAAATTTTCAATTCCTTGCTGCCATATTTCAGATTGGCAAAAACCATATTGCCTGGTTTTACGAAACGGCCTTCTTCGTCATAGATTTCTTCGAATGCGACTTCGAATTTATCCCCGGAATGAACTTCGCGCTGAAAATCGACGTCATAGGAAAATACCCGGATCATATCCGATAAAACGCTTTGCGGAATGCCCGCTTTTTTGGCGGCTTCCGACAGGCTGTTATTGATCGTGGCTGTGATGACATTCATTCGCACTTCGACCGGGCGGGATTCGGATTTGGCTTTGAACTTATTGCCCGTGCGCGAAATCATAATGCGCTGGTCATGCGTTGGGGTAAAAGTAACCTGATCGATGGCACGAATGCTATTGTCTGCAACGGTTTGTTTGGCGTCTTTCGCTTTGCCTTTTGGTTTATCCGGTTGCACCGGCTGATCGGAAAATACGATGGTGATTTCTTCGCCGATATCGATGGTTTTCGGATTTAAAATGGTTTTTAAGGCCGAGGTAATCGCACCAGCTTGCTTTTTATCGACACCGGCGGAAATAAGGGCGTTGTTAAAGCTTTCGCCGCGCGCCAATTTAATGGTTTTTTGCTCGGCTTTTAAGGCCAGGGATTGCTCGCCATAGTTATTGGCTTCGCCCGATAAACTTTCTTTATCCGTGGCCACATCGTCGTTCATGTCGTTCTGGGTCGGCAATGCCGCATCCGCCGTGCCGATGGGATTCAGGCTTTTGGCAAAATCATTCGCATCGTTTAGAAACTTGGCATAAATATGATTGATCGGCTGATTGGGCGGTTCTTCATATCGGCCGGTGGGCGAGCTTGCGGCAATCAAGGCAAATAACAAAATCAAAGCGCCGGCATAAAGATTGCGTTTGTTGGCAAGCTGCTTGAATTGTATTGGATTGAATTGAATTTTGCGCCAGGACGCCAATTTCGGCGTGGCCAAGGCGGGGATTTTAGGCAGGTCTGGTAGTGCCGACAGGGACGTGGAAGGTATATCGATTTCAATATCTTGATTCAAAAAATCGGCGATTTTGCGCAAATCGGCTTTGACCAATGGCAACTGTTTTTGGGTGAATGCCATGACGGCATCAAAGCCAACGGCCAGATACCAATCAATCTCTCGCAACGCATTAATGAATCGCGTTTTAAAGTTCTGCAATCTTCACCTAAATTTGCGAATGGTCTTTAATTAAAGATAGTAGAAATAAAAGAATACCCGTTTATAATTTTGCTCTACTTGCGCGCTTACAGCCGAACTGTCAACCACAAAAAACACAATCTCTTAATATAATTACAATAACATGAAGCCTGACAAAATATTATTAATATTGCGTCAATATCTAATCATTTTGGGTGTGTATAAATCACCTCAGTATGCGCTGGCCATACCATAAATGCCCCATATATAAGTAGTTCAGATAAAGGGAAAAATTCATGACAGCAAATACCGCAACAAAATTGCCTAATAAAAAACCGGTTAATACTGGGCCAATAAGGATCACCAGGGACCCATTTCCAGGCGCTCAGAAAGTGCATGTGAATGGCGTCGCTATGCGTGAAATTACCCTGACCGATAAAAATGAAACGCCGTTGCGCGTATATGATACGTCCGGTCCATATACCGATCCGAATATTGCCATCGACATTCGTAACGGCTTGCCCAGATTGCGCGAGGAATGGATTCGCGCGCGTGGCGATGTGGAGGAATATCAGGGCCGGGAATGGAAACCGATCGATGATGGTTTGAAGGCGGCCAATTTGCGGAATTTAGATGCGCATTTCCCGTTATCGCGGAAACCGCTGCGCGCTAAACCCGGCGCTGCGGTCACCCAAATGGCCTATGCCAAACGCGGCATCGTGACCAAGGAAATGGAATATATCGCGATCCGTGAAAATATTGGCCGTACCGAGGCGCGCAAAGCGGCTAAAGGCGGCGAATCCTTTGGCGCGAAAATACCGGATTTAATTACGCCTGAATTTGTGCGGGATGAAGTGGCGCGGGGCCGGGCAATCATTCCGGCCAACATCAACCACCCGGAATCCGAACCGATGATTATCGGCCGGAATTTTCTGACCAAGATCAACGCCAATATCGGCAATTCGGCGGTTTCATCCAGTATCGAGGAAGAGGTGGAAAAACTGGTCTGGGGCATTCGCTGGGGCGCGGATACCACCATGGATTTATCGACGGGTAAAAACATTCACACCACGCGCGAATGGATCATCCGCAACAGCCCCGTGCCTATCGGCACCGTGCCGATTTATCAGGCATTGGAAAAGGTTGGCGGTATTGCGCAGGATTTAACCTGGGAAATTTACCGGGACACGTTGATCGAACAGTGCGAGCAGGGCGTTGATTATTTCACCATCCATGCTGGCGTGCGTTTGCCATATATTCATCTAACCGCCAATCGCGTAACTGGCATTGTGTCGCGCGGCGGATCGATTCACGCCAAATGGTGCCTGGCGCATCATCAGGAAAACTTTACCTATACCCATTTCCGGGAAATTTGCGAAATTCTGCGCGCTTATGATGTGTCGTTCAGTCTGGGCGATGGTTTGCGCCCCGGCGCGATCGCCGATGCGAACGACGAAGCGCAATTCGCGGAACTGAAAACGCTTGGCGAGTTAACCAAAGTGGCGTGGGACATGGATTGCCAGGTGATGATCGAAGGCCCAGGCCACGTGCCGATGCACCTTATTAAAGAGAATATGGAAAAGCAGCTGGAAATCTGTCATGAAGCGCCATTTTATACATTAGGGCCGCTGACGACGGATATCGCGCCGGGTTACGATCATATTACATCCGCAATCGGTGCCGCCATGATCGGATGGTTCGGCACCGCGATGCTGTGTTACGTCACGCCAAAAGAACATTTGGGTCTGCCGGATCGTGATGACGTAAAGCAAGGCGTGATCGCGTATAAAATCGCAGCGCACGCGGCCGATCTGGCCAAGGGCCATCCGGCGGCGCAAATGCGCGACGATGCGTTGTCCAAGGCGCGATTTGAATTTCGCTGGGAAGATCAATTCAATCTGGGATTGGACCCCGACACCGCACGGGAATATCACGATGAAACCTTGCCAGCCGAAGGCGCGAAAGTCGCGCATTTCTGTTCGATGTGCGGACCAAAATTCTGCAGCATGAAAATCACCCAGGAAATCCGCGATATGGCGAATAAGGGCATGAGCGATAAAAGCGCGGAATTCAAAGAGCAGGGCGGGGAGATTTATAAGAAGATCGCGTAATGATAGGATGCCCCATTGATTTAAAGGAAATAGTATCATGAAGAATATTGTTGTTTCTGCTTTGATCGCGTTGATTGTCAGTTTATTCGCAGTTCATTTTTCAAAACAATCTGCGGAAGTAAAAGAAACCGTGTTGGAACGCATCGAACGCACGAAAACATTGCGCTGTGGCTATAACATCGAACCGCCGATGAATATGGTTGATGCCAATACCGGCAAAGTGTATGGCGCGATCCCGGATATCGTCGAAAAAATCGCCGAATATATGAATTGGAAAGTAGAATGGACCGAGCAAGTGCCGTGGTCCGACTTGGTGGTGGGTTTGCAGGCGAATCGGTACGATTTGGCGTGTGTTGGCAAATGGGTGTTCATTCCACAAGTGCGTGGCGGTCAATTCAGTCAACCCCTTTATTTTGCCAAGGTGCATGGCTATGGTAGAGCAGACGAAAGCCGGTTTGACGATACGTTGTCGACTTTAAACGATCCTAAATTCACGATTGCCTCGATTGACGGTGAAATTAATTATTATATTTCACGCAATAAATTTCCCAAAGCCAAACGTTTGGAAATGCCAGGTATTGCCAATCCCGGTGAATTGCAGCTTAGTGTGATCAATAACAAAGCCGATGTCACTTTTCTGGCAAAATTCAGTGCCGATGATTACATAAAAACGAATCCCGGTAAAATAAAGCAACTGACAAAGCAGCCGGTGGCGTTTTTCGATACCGCCTTAATGTTCAAAGGCGGAGAGGCGGCTTTTGGTGGTGCGTTGGACGCGGCGTTACGGCAAATGCATGGCGATGGATTTATCGCGGCGACATTGGATAAATGGAAAGTCCCCGCGGATTCTATCGCGCGGGTAAAGTTGCCGGTGGATTGATAAAATCCGCCGATTTTTGGAGTTAATCCAACCCGGCGATAATTTTTTCGATCTGCTGGCGGTGCAATCGTTGATGGGTTGCCAGCATTTTGTACCATCCGGCCGCATTTAACGGGCCGAACCAGGGGTGGTCGAATGTTATGCCCGGCGCCTGGTCCAGGGCTTGTAAATCGAATCGGTTTGGCCAGGATGTTACCAATTGTTCGAATGATTGGCGCGCTTGTGCCCCCGTGTAACGGTCTTGCGGTTTTACCGCCGCCATCGACGCGGCCCCTGCCGGTTTTTTATTTTGCCGGAGCGATTCAATCACAGGCATGATCGCGTTGGCGACGATGATTAAATGTTCGATGGTCATGCTGACCGACCAGTTGGTCGAAACGGGATCGAGTCCTGGAATGCGTTTGATTTGCACGCGCTGGCGCAGGGCAGATTCCGGCAAATCGGCGCTTAAACGCAGAATCTTTTTGCCTTCCTCGATAAAAATATCCCGCGCCTTGGCGGCACTAAACCGCCGCAATTTGGGCGCTATGACCCATCGGATAATCCATTTTTCTACTGTGGGTATGGTACTGCTGCTCATAACGGCTCCTTTGATTTGACTTTATCTAAAACCGCGCCGGGTTAAGTAAAGCCCCCAAATCAGGAGAAGAACCTCGTCGCCGTTTGCGGGTGTATGGCAATAACATTAAGGGCTTCGGCGAAAAGCGGTCTTGTATCCAGCGGCAAAGGTATCAAACATAACGCCGTTGCCTTGCCGTCTTTTTCCAAATCGCGGGTAAAATAAGTTTGGCCATTGGCCGTATGTTCGAAGGCGATCTGATAGAACTCGTATCCCCATGCCGCCAATAATTGAAGCGGTTCCAGCATCGCGGCCGATTTTTTTGCGTCAAACCAGCTTTCTAAAACAATGATTGGTTTTGCGCGCTGGATGCGTTTTGCTCCGCCATTGAACACCGCCGCCTCATGGCCTTCGACGTCTATTTTGACAATATCCGGGTCGGGCAGATCCAAATCGTCCAGCCGGCATACTTTGACCATGGTGCCGTGGGTTGCATTCGGGTCAAGACGGGACAGGGCGCTGTGCCGTCCCTCGTGCAGCGGAAAGAAACCTTCGCTGTCGGAAAGTCCATAGGGATGAGTGGTTATTTTTTTCGGGCATGCCGCCGTTAGTTTGGACAGATCGGCAAAAGTGCGCGGCGAAATTTCAAAAGCATGCACGCCGCCTTTAAAATCCTCGCGTGTTGCAAACAAAGCGGTGAAATAACCCCAATTTGCGCCGATGTCATAAACGGTGTTGGCGCGTTTTGCCAAGACATTGAAAAAATAAGTTACATCGTTTTCATACCCGCCGTCGTTTTTGCGGATGGTGTGGTTGATGTAAGCCGTATTGCGCAAGTCGAGGGCAATCTGTCCTTGCGGCAAAATAATTTCGCCGTATCTGCAGGGATTCGGGACGGTTAGAAGCAGATCGTAAATTCTACGCAACGTTTTGCGCCAAATGCGTTTTAAGCCGCGCTGTTTGCCCAATGACAAACGCACCATCAGGTTGGCGATCGATGGCAGGCGCGTATCGACAATAGGGTTATAGGAATCTAGCGGTAACCGGATAATTTTAGGATCTGGCATGGAGTGGCAATTTATTGATTGCTATCTATCCTGTCAAAATTAAAATGCGGGAACCAATTAGTATAAGGGATTCGCATGTTGTTGCTAAAGGCTTTTGTTCTTGGATTCTCCGTTGCCGCGCCGATCGGCCCGGTTGGAATGCTGGTTATTTCGCGGGGCTTGAATCAGGGAAGGCGCTCGGCGCTGGAAACGGGATTGGGCGATGGATTGTCGCTGGCAACCTACGCGTTACTGGCGGCGCTGGGATTGGAAAATTTATTTAATTCTATTCCGTGGCTGCGGCCTTGGTTTTGTATTCTTGGCGCGATAGTGATGGTATATTTCGGCATTAAAATCTGGCGATTGAAACCGGCATTGCAAAGCGCCGACATTAACAGCAGCCGCGGATATATTCTGTCGACATACCTGTTCGCGATGACCAGTCCAGCCACTATTCTGGTATTCGCAGGATTTTATTCGGGTATGAGCATCGGGGCAGGCAGTTTGGATTTTATAAATTTAATCGGATTTGCATTCGCGGTGTTGTTGGGGTCTTTGGCCTGGTGGATAATATTAAGCATGCTTTTGCATTGGTTAAAGCCGCGCCTTGGCATCGGGATTTTGCATAAAATCAACATGGCTTCCGCATTGGTGTTTTTCGTCTTTGCTGTCATGGCTTTATATAATCTGCCACCCGTTCATTTTACTTCGTTTTAACTTAGAGACAGCCAATCGGCCCATACGGGGAAATAATGGGGGTTAACTTGCGCTGTTCCATGTTAATCATCGCAAAAACGCCACAATTCAGTATTCTAACCTGCATCCAAAATAAGGAATCGATATGCCGAAAAATATTATGTATTTCATTCGCCGTCTGTTGCCATTTGCGGCGATATTCTTCTTAATTGAAACCATTCTTCGCGCGGTATTGTGGCGCACGTCCTATGTCGAAGCGCAATGGTCCGAACTATTTCACATTTTTACAATCGGCTTTGCGTTTGATCTGACCGTATTTTTATTTTTCAGTATTCCTTACACTTTATATCTGACTTGCTTGCCGGCGCGCCGGCATGGGGCCAGGTTTGATCGCCTCTTCACCCAGGCTACTTTGTTTTTATTTGCGGCGCTGATTTTATTCGGCGCGATTGGCGAATATTTGTTTTGGGATGAATTTACCGCAAGGTTTAATTTTATCGCGGTCGATTATTTGGTCTATACGACCGAAGTATTGGCCAATATTAAAGAATCTTATCCTTTGCCATTATTGTTCTCCGTCTTGGGCATGGCAAGCTTGACCCTGTGTTGGCTGGCGAATCGTATTTTTAAAAATAAATATCCATCTTGTTCCCTAAATTTCAGGCAACGCCTGGCTGGTCTGGCAACTGTATTTGTGCTGTGCTTTTCGGCCTACAGCGCCATGGACATTCGCTATACGCAGTGGGATGAAACCCAAACGCCGAACGAATTGTCGGCCAACGGCACTTACAACTTATTTCATGCCTATAACAATAATGAACTGGATTACACCCATTTTTATAAAACCGACAATCCGCAGGAAGTAGAAAAACGCATTCGCGAACTGGTTCAGGAGCATAATACCACTTTTACCAACGATGAAAATGCGATTACGCGCATGGTGCGCTATCCAGGCCCGGAAAAACACAAGAACGTCATGCTGGTGGTTATGGAAAGCCTAAGCGCCGAGTATATGCAGAGTTTCGGCAATCAAAATAATTTCACGCCTAATTTAGACGCATTGGCCAAGCAAGGATTATTTTTTACCAATTTATATGCAACCGGAACGCGCACGGTTCGCGGTTTGGAAGCGGTTACATTGTCCGTGCCGCCAACACCAGGCCAATCTATTATCCGGCGGCCCGGCAATGAAAACTTATTTTCGATTGGCTTTGTGTTCAAGGACCGCGGTTACGACACGCGTTTCATTTATGGAGGATATGGCTATTTCGACAATATGAATTATTTTTTCGAAAATAATGGTTTTGAAATTTTGGATCGCGCAAAAATGCCAAGCGATGAAATTCATTTTGCGAATGCCTGGGGCGTATGCGACGAGGATTTGTACGCTCAAGCCATTAAGGCAGCGGATAAATCTTTTTCGTCGGGTAAAAAATTCATGCATTTGATCATGACAACATCCAACCACCGTCCTTACACATATCCCGAAGGAAAAATCGATATTCCGCCGCCGGGCGGAAGGGCAGGGGGCGTCAAATATCATGATTACGCGATTGGGGAATTCATCAGGCAGGCAAAAACCAAACCCTGGTTCAACGATACTTTGTTTGTTTTCGTTGCCGATCACACCGCCAGCGCGGCTGGGAAAACGGAACTGAGTTTAAGCAAATATCATATTCCGTTAATTTTCTACGCGCCTGGGTTTGTGAAGTCCGCGCGGTTTGAAAATCTCGCCAGCCAGATCGATACGGCTCCAATTATGCTGGGTTTGTTGAAATTCAGCTATTACAGCAAATTTTATGGCGAGGATTTGCTAAACGATTCGGATGAAATTCCGCATACGTTCGTTTCCAATTATCAAAAAGTAGCGATTGTCAAAAAGGGCCAATTGGTCGAATTGTCACCCAAGCGCTTGATTGAAGCTTATGAACAAGACAAAGCATTAATGGAAAAAGATATCGATGCATCTGTGGTCGACGATGCGGTTGCATATTATCAATATGCGGCGAATTGGCGCGAACGAATGAAACGTCTTCCGACGACAATTGTAAATACGGTCAACACCAACTAATAAAAAACCCGCCTTTCGGCGGGTTTTCATTGTTTAATTCATTGTCTTGGCGTCTTCATAATGAAATTCGGTTTGAATTTCGATGGCGACTTCGTCGCCAACCAAAGGAATTCCTTCGGTCATGCCGAAATCGCTGCGTTTGATCGTGGTGGTGGCCGCAAATCCCAAAACAGGAGTGCCGGTAAATGGAAATTTGCCGCCGCCATTAAACTTGGCTTGCAGCTGAATTGGTTTGGTAACACCGTGAAAATTTAAATCGCCGGTAATAATGCCGGTGGTTGGGCCGGTTTGTTTGACGCTGGTGGCTTCGAAAGTAATATCGGGAAACGAAGATGTATTAAAATATTTTTCGCCTTTCAATTCGCCTTCTAATACGCGGTGATTCACATCCACGCTGTCTGGATCGATCGACACCGATAAATCGCTGTTGGTGATATTGTTTGCATCAAAGCTTAGCGTGCCTTTGATATCGTTGAACCGGCCGATATATTGCGAGAATCCCAAATGGCTGATTTTAAAAATCACATTGGTGTGCGATGGATCCAGCCTGTAGGTGCCGGATTGCATGGTTTTATAATTAAGACTTGGCTGTTTAAATTCTGGCATGGCATCCGCGGCATGTGCAATCCCGGCAGATAACAATACAAGAACAAAAGTAAGAATACGGATCATAGAAAATTCCTTTCCGGTAAGATGAACAATAAAATCTGCATTAAATTATAAGTCGCTGCAAAAATAAGAAAAGTCTTTGGCGATTTTATAATATTTTTCCCCTGCTGGTTTTTGATAAAGCATAAATTCGCCGGGTGCCACGCAAGGGTTGACGTGGATTGTATTTGAACGGTGGTGAATTTGGTTTTAATTCGCGTGAAGGTTGTGCAGGCTGGGCTTCTTGGTCCAGGGACGGTGCATTTTTTGTGGCGCATCCCAAAATAAAGTTAACGCCAATTAACGTGCCGACGAGGCATAGTTTAAATTTTTTCATCGATTTAGACTATTCCTGTGCCGGTCGTTTCACAAGCGATCTTAAAAAACGGTAGTGTTTGCCTAAATATCAAAGACACCCTTTAAAACCGAAATGAGATCGTTATTGGGTCGAAACCAATACAGAATTTGGATTTTATCCAAAGTCATAAATGAATAATATTGTTGTTTTATATCAATATTTTAGTTAATAAAACGAGAGGGGTTGGGGATAAAATTAACGGTAAGAATTTGGTTTGAAAACCACCTTCTTTTTGAGATCGTTTTTTGGTATACTCAGTTACTTTCCAGTCAAAAAAATACCTTCAGGGTTATCCACATCGTTTTTGTAAAATTTTTATAAAAATAGTGTTTGACAAGGGAATAGGGGCGGCGTATAAAGCCGCTCCCGTCGCGAAACCGCAGTAGTGCCGAGTAGTGATGGTGAAAGTTTGACTTCGTTATTTGACATCGTGAATAAGACAAGAAAAAGGATACGTGGGCGGCGTTATGCGTTTGCAACGTTTATCGTTGTAAACAATAATCCGTCTATTTAACGTATCCAAACAAAGCCTATTTAAAAAAACATATAGGGCATGGGTAATAACGCGCTTCGGCGCGATGTTGTCTTGTCTTATTTTGTTTTCCAAATACATATGTTTGTGATGTCGTACCGGTTTCCGGTGCGGCAGTTATTTGACGGGTTACGTCAATTAGCGACACTGATTTATTTTATATTTAATTCAGTAAAGCTAGGGACAATTTTCTCAAATTAACTTGAGAGTTTGATCCTGGCTCAGAACGAACGCTGGCGGCAGGCTTAACACATGCAAGTCGAACGTCCCGCAAGGGACGTGGCAGACGGGTGCAAAACGCGTGGGAATCTACCCTGTACTTCGGGATAACTCAGGGAAACTTGAGATAATACCGGATACGCTCTACGGAGGAAAGTTTTTCGGTATAGGAGGAGCCCGCGTCTGATTAGCTAGTTGGTGAGGTAACGGCTCACCAAGGCGACGATCAGTAGCTGGTCTTAGAGGACGATCAGCCACACTGGAACTGAGACACGGTCCAGACTCCTACGGGAGGCAGCAGTGGGGAATATTGGACAATGGGGGCAACCCTGATCCAGCCATGCCGCGTGAGTGATGAAGGCCTTCGGGTTGTAAAGCTCTTTTAGCAGGGACGATGATGACGGTACCTGCAGAATAAGCCACGGCTAACTTCGTGCCAGCAGCCGCGGTAATACGAAGGTGGCTAGCGTTGTTCGGATTTACTGGGCGTAAAGGGAGCGTAGGCGGTTTTTCAAGTCAGGCGTGAAAGCCCGAGGCTTAACCTCGGAATTGCGCTTGAAACTGTTGAACTGGAGTATGGGAGAGGATAGCGGAATTCCTAGTGTAGAGGTGAAATTCGTAGATATTAGGAAGAACACCGGTGGCGAAGGCGGCTATCTGGACCATTACTGACGCTGAAGCTCGAAAGCATGGGGATCAAACAGGATTAGATACCCTGGTAGTCCATGCCTTAAACGATGAATGCTAGGTGTTGGGGATTTACTCCTCAGTACCGCCGCTAACGCATTAAGCATTCCGCCTGGGGAGTACGGTCGCAAGATTAAAACTCAAAGGAATTGACGGGGGCCCGCACAAGCGGTGGAGTATGTGGTTTAATTCGACGCAACGCGAAGAACCTTACCAGGGTTTGACATGCGGAGTATGGTCTGTGGAAACATGGACCTTCGGTTCGGCCGGCTCCTGCACAGGTGCTGCATGGCTGTCGTCAGCTCGTGTCGTGAGATGTTGGGTTAAGTCCCGCAACGAGCGCAACCCTCATCCTTAGTTGCCATCAGGTAATGCTGGGCACTCTAAGGAAACCGCCGGTGACAAGCCGGAGGAAGGTGGGGATGACGTCAAGTCCTCATGGCCTTTATACCCTGGGCTACACACGTACTACAATGGCGATGACAGAGGGAAGCAAGACCGCAAGGTGGAGCAAATCCCTAAAAGTCGTCTCAGTTCAGATTGTTGTCTGCAACTCGACAGCATGAAGTTGGAATCGCTAGTAATCGCGGATCAGCATGCCGCGGTGAATACGTTCCCGGGCCTTGTACACACCGCCCGTCACACCATGGGAGCTGGTTCTACCTTAAGACGTTTCGCTAACCGCAAGGGGGCAGACGGCCACGGTAGGGCTAGTGACTGGGGTGAAGTCGTAACAAGGTAGCCGTAGGGGAACCTGCGGCTGGATCACCTCCTTTCTAAGGAAAATTCTGGCAAGTCGTCTGCTCTGCAGGACTCAGAATTTCTAAAGAAACATAAAAAATCCAGTTGATCGATCAACGTCAGATCGACTGGTCGTAACGCCGTCCACTTATCCTTTTTCTTGAAGTTTCGTTTTTGTGTGACCTGGTAAGGGCTTGTAGCTCAGTTGGTTAGAGCACACGCTTGATAAGCGTGGGGTCGCAAGTTCAAGTCTTGCCAGGCCCACCACCCTTTGCTCCTGCGGAGCTTCGGGTGGCGAAGCCAGTCGAAGCCAGCATAAAGTGAAGGGTGTCCCCCAAAGCTTTAGCGTAGGGGGACTGGCGCAGTCAAAGTTTTCTGCCTAAAGCAGGGCATTAGAGTTACGGGGGTGTAGCTCAGCTGGGAGAGCACCTGCTTTGCAAGCAGGGGGTCATCGGTTCAATCCCGTTCACCTCCACCAACTTTCCAATCGAAACTTCGGAAAAATTCAAATGGATCTAAATTTTCCTTCTTCGTTTATCGAAGATTGAATTCTTGTCTTGTTGTTTGACATCGTAAATAAGTATGTAAATTTTCAATCATAATGATGAGTAATGATTGAAAAAAATAGTGGTCGTGTTTTAAAGGGCGCGAATCAACAACCGTATGTGTTCGAAAGAATGTATACAGCAAATTCGCGTGGGGGCTATCGAGTTGGCCTCACCAGCAAGAGACTACTTCATGCTTGGCGCAAGCCAAGTCCTGGTTTTTAAAACACATTGATATAATAACATTCTCTGCCTGCACCATAATTTGTGCAGGCATCAAGCGAGAATCTCTCAGATTGTGCTTAATCTGGATTAATTTTTTGTCTTAGGATGAAAAGTTGGTCGCAAAGTCCGCCCGCTGATTTCTTACAAGAGGGTCAGAAAGGACGATGCGATAAAGAAATTTGTCTGAATTTTGCAAGCAATCAAGTAATTAAGGGCACTCAACGAATGCCTTGGCCATAAGAGGCGATGAAGGACGTGACAGGCTGCGATAAGCTGCGGTGAGGGGCCAATACCCTTTGACCCGCGGATTTCCGAATGGGGAAACCCACTCGTAAGAGTATCTGTAACTGAATACATAGGTTACAGAAGCAAACCCAGGGAACTGAAACATCTCAGTACCTGGAGGAAAGGACATCAACCGAGACTCCGTTAGTAGTGGCGAGCGAACGCGGACCAGGCCAGTGATCAGAACGTAAGAAACAGAAGCTGTTGGAAACCAGCGCCATAGTGGGTGATAGCCCCGTATGTGTAGAAAGCGATTTGATCCTCGAGTAAGGCGGGACACGAGCAATCCTGTCTGAACATGGGGGGACCACCCTCCAAGCCTAAGTACTCCTTATGGACCGATAGTGAACAAGTACTGTGAAGGAAAGGTGAAAAGAACCCCGAAAGGGGAGTGAAATAGACCTGAAATTGGGTGCTTACAAGCAGTCATAGCGGACATGATCCGTGGTGGCGTACCTCTTGTATAATGGGTCAGCGACTTAAACTACGTAGCAAGCTTAAGCCGATAGGTGTAGGCGTAGGGAAACCGAGTCTGAATAGGGCGATAAGTTACGTGGTTTAGACCCGAAAGCAGTGTGATCTAGCCATGGCCAGATTGAAAGTGGGGTAACACCCACTGGAGGATCGAACCGATTACCGTTGCAAAGGTACCGGATGAGCTGTGGTTAGGGGTGAAAGGCTAATCAAACCTGCAAATAGCTGGTTCTCCGCGAAATATATTTAGGTATAGGCTTCAGTGAATACCAATGGGGGTAGAGCACTGGATAGGCTAGGGGATCGCAAGATCTACCAAACCTAACCAAACTCCGAATACCATTGAGTAATACTGAGGACTCAGACAGTGGGAGCTAACTTTCATTGTCGAGAGGGATAAAAACCCAGACCACCGTCTAAGGTCCCCAAGTCATAGTTAAGTGGGAAAGGATGTGACACTACCATGACAGCCAGGAGGTTGGCTTAGAAGCAGCCATCCTTTAAAGAAAGCGTAATAGCTCACTGGTCTAGATAAGTTATGTTGCGCCGAAAATGTAACGGGGCTAAAACTATGCACCGAAGACGTGGACTCGAAAGAGTGGTAGCGGAGCGTTCCCTAAATCTGTGAAGGTCAATCGCGAGATTGGCTGGAGATATGGGAAGTGAGAATGCTGACTTGAGTAACGATAAACACCGTGAGAGACGGTGTCGCCGAAAGTTCAAGGTTTCCTGCGCAAGGTTAATCCGCGCAGGGTAAGCCGGAGCCTAACCCGAGGCCGACAGGCGTAGGGGATGGTAACACGGTTAATATTCCGTGGCCCGTGGGTGTGTGACGAAGGCTGTAAGCTGTTCTTCCTTATCGGATTGGTAAGGGCAGCGAAAGACTTCCAGGAAATAGCCCCCACATTGGTCCGTACCTCAAACCGACACAGGTGGACTGGTAGAGTATACCAAGGCGCTTGAGAGAATGGCTGTGAAGGAACTCGACAAATTGCTCCCGTAACTTCGGAAGAAGGGAGACCCTATTTCGGGCAACCGCGATAGGGTGGCACATGCCAGGGGGTAGCGACTGTTTAACAAAAACACAGGGCTCTGCTAAGACGAAAGTCGATGTATAGGGTCTGACGCCTGCCCGGTGCCGGAAGGTTAAAGTGAGGAGTTCACGCTCTGATCTGAAGCCCCGGTAAACGGCGGCCGTAACTATAACGGTCCTAAGGTAGCGAAATTCCTTGTCGGGTAAGTTCCGACCTGCACGAATGGCGTAACGACTTCCCCATTGTCTCCACAGCCAACTCAGTGAAGTAGAATTCTTCGTGAAGATGCGAAGTAACCGTAGTTAGACGGAAAGACCCTATGCACCTTTACTACACCTTTGCATTGGTATTAAGAACTGTTTGTGTAGCATAGGCGGGAGACTTTGAAGTTCCGGCGCCAGCTGGGATGGAGTCAAAAAGTGAAATACCGCCCTGATCGTTCTTGATATCTAACCACATCCGCTGAATCGCGGATTGGGACCATGCATGGCGGGTAGTTTGACTGGGGCGGTCGCCTCCCAAAGAGTAACGGAGGCGCGCGATGGTGGGCTCAGGCTGGTCGGAAATCAGCTGATGAGTGCAATGGCATAAGCCCGCCTGACTGCGAGACTGACAAGTCGAGCAGAGACGAAAGTCGGCCATAGTGATCCGGTGGTTCCACGTGTGGAGGGCCATCGCTCAACGGATAAAAGGTACGCTAGGGATAACAGGCTTATCTCCCCCAAGAGTCCCCATCGACGGGGAGGTTTGGCACCTCGATGTCGGCTCATCGCATCCTGGGGCTGTAGAAGGTCCCAAGGGTATGGCTGTTCGCCATTTAAAGCGGTACGTGAGCTGGGTTCAAAACGTCGTGAGACAGTTTGGTCCCTATCTGCTATGGTTGTTGGAATATTGAGAGGAGCTTTCTCTAGTACGAGAGGACCGAGAAGGACGTATCTCTGGTGCACCAGTCGTCACGCCAGTGGCGCAGCTGGGTAGCTATATACGGATAAGATAACCGCTGAAAGCATCTAAGCGGGAAACTTTCCTCAAAACTAGTATTCCCCATTAGGATCGTGGTAGACCACCACGTTGATAGGCCGGGTGTGTAAGGGCGGCAACGCCTTCAGCTAACCGGTACTAATAGTCCGATTGACTTGATTGCTTGCATGATTCAGATTTCTGAATTGCAATGCAGATTCTTGCGCCGCTTGCAAAAGCGGTCTTAAAGAGAATGTTAAAATAAAGATCACTATATGATTTCTGTTCTTCATCGAGCTGGTGGCTATACCAGCGAGTGAACACCCGATCCCATCCCGAACTCGGAAGTGAAAATCGCTTGGGCCGATGGTACTATGACTTAAGTCCTGGGAGAGTAGGTCGTTGCCAGCTCTATGAAGCACAGAAATCGCATACTTATTGAACGATCCTTCTACGCTAAAGCTACGAAGGACAAAGCAAGATTTTAAACCGCCCGGTGAAGCAATTCCCGGGCGGTTTTTGCTTGCATGGCAGAAATAATTTGTACTAAAAAGATTTAAATTATCTTTTTAAGACTAAATAAAGCTAGAGAATCAAGAAAATGACAATTTTGATATTGATTGGCGGGAATCCAGGCACCGGTAAAACTACCATTAGCGAAAAAGTCGCTCGGAATTTACGCGCGGCTTGGATGGACAATCAGTATTTGGATCCGATGATGGATCACGCTCTTCTGCTTGCTGGCGCGGGTCCGCAACAATATGATACCCCTCATTACAAGCAATTGCGTCCTGTGCTGTATGCGGCGGCGAAAAATATTGTAACGGCTCAATTGCATACCGGTCTTCCAACGATATGGTCGGCGCCTATGCAATCCGAATTTGTAAAAAACGATGATCGCTTTTTGACGGAAATGGGACATATTGCGGCTCAAGCCCAAGCAAAGTTTTTGCCCGTATGGTTATGGGCGCCTGAAGATGTCACAAAGCAAAGGCTTATCACTAGAAAAGAAGATAAAGATAAAAATAAGATCGATAATTGGCCCGATTACGCCAGCCAAATTCATTTTGGGCCGATTGTGGATACGCGAGTGCGTCATCTGCAGGCCCTGTCGATCCCTGTATTGAATATCGAAAATCCAGATGCGGATGCGGACTTGGCCGTAAATAAAATAGTGGAAACAAGCAGGGAGCTGCTCGCGCGTTAGTATTTTATATGAAAAGATATTTTCAGCCAACCGCCCGGCGAAGCAATTCCCGGGCGGTTTTTTGTTGTATAAACAATTGCATAAAATCGTTGACATAAAGGAAACATATTTTACAATGTTTTTATGACTACAACCGCTCCAGCAGTTATCGAACTAACTTCACCGGACGATCTATTTCGACATTTGGTGGAATTGGGTTTGGACCTTTCCGCAGTAATAAAAGGTTATTCGGATTCGCCTTATGCTGTATCTTGGATCGACGCTAAAGAAGCAAATCAAACAGCGGCGGAAAAATTATCGCAATTATGGAATGCCGCGAATAAAAAAGGCTGGAGAGATATATTCACCGCCAATATTATTTCCCGCGAGCGATTGACCCCAAAAGGCGCAGAAGAAAGTTTGGCCTTTGGCAACAGGGGATTATGGCTTCCTATTTCGCGGTTGGCCTCAAAAATGGTGCGGCATTATCCGGGTTTGGTTTGGGATGCAAACGATCCCGCTATACAAAATTTTTGTCAACGGTGCGTTTTTGGCGGATTGGATACCTATGACAATAATGAAGTGGTCTTAGAAGTCATTCTCGATCGCTTGGAAAAAGCGCGCGATCCCAATTTCCCCGCCGAACGGCGCGATGCGCATATGGCGGCGAGCCATCAGATGGCAAGATTCTTATTGCAATCCAATCTTCGTTACCGCACCGTCGAATTAAGCGCGCAAGACAGAGCGTTGTTAGAAAGTGCCGTGACTCAGGCAAAAGATTCTGCGGCAATAGCGCTATTATGTGCGAGGTTGGATTATCGGTATGCGGCGGTAAAATGGGTGGATAAATCAGGCATAGAAGCAGGGCAGAAACGCGCCACGGCGGCGGAAGGTCGTGCTTTAAAATTACGGCCATCCCAAGCCGATGATTCAAATCCGGTGCTACTCGTGGCACTGCGACAAGCACGCGGGTACGGACCGAGATAGTATCAAGCTATAAAAATAGCAGTTTCGAGTAAACCGCCTGGCGAAGCGATTCCCGGGCGGTTTTTTACCGTGTGCGCAAATTATGCACGGTAAATCTTACGATTTTTCCCCCTGCTTGGGCGCGCGGCTCTTCAGTAGGGGCATCAGCAAAATAATCGGGCCGCGTAAATTCGGTGCCTAGCAAACCTGAAATACGACTAACTTCCGGTAAGTCTGGATTTTTGCGCCAATCCCAACCCTCATTGTGCCCTGCTCGCATATCCCGAATGTTTGCGTCCGAAATTGCTGCGAATACTGCGCGGCGAAAAAATTGCCGAGTATATTCTCCGAATTTTTCCTGGGGATTGCGCCAGATATATAGGCTGTGCGCGGCCTCGGGATATAAAGACAGCATAAAATAGGGGGTACCTTCCAATGTTTTTAAATCCCGAATATTGCGGAATATTTCCGGTCGGCCGCCGATCGCTGTGTAATAATCTAAGACTCTATAAGAGGCTCCTCGCGTGGTAGATAAATGCCAATGCGCGTGATCGGTGCATGCGCCTCCTTGGTGTGCCAAACAGGCTTTTTGTTGTGTTGTAACTTTGCGGCTGCCGGCTCCGGTCGCGCCATGTTCGCCCAGAATAATATTTTCACCTAGATCCAACTTCATCA
>SHNJ01000014.1 GCA_004295055.1 Alphaproteobacteria bacterium
CCGGCCGAAACCGCCGGTGAAAGCAAAATTGATGACCCCCTCACAAACCAGCCTTTGCTGGAGAGAACCCAAAAATCCATTTCCATATATCAACAAATCGGCGATGCGCGGTATAAATTCATCTACATATATCCTGCGCTGAATCAAGACGGCATGCCCCAGGGCAAGGACAAATTCCATTTAGAAATCACGCCTCTTGCAAACGCGGAAGGATCATTCGATCAGGACCCGCAAAGCCTATTGTTAAAATTATATGCGCGCATCCGGATGAAACAGGCGGACGACGCCATAGATCCCGATGCCGCATCCATAATTATCGATACGATTTATAAAATGGACGAAGTGGTAAAACGGCAGAAACCGGCCATGCCCGATTCGCAAAAACTGCCCGACCGTCAGATTTTTCCATCAGGATTTTTGCAGCCGCAAACGATGCACCGGCTGGCCGCGCTGCAAATGCGACGATAAAATTTCGTCGATATCTTCTTTGCTATCGTACCGGTACCAAACGCCTTCGGGATAAATGACCATCACCGGGCCTTGCTCGCATTGATCGAGGCAGCCAGCCGTATTGATACGGGTTTCGGCAATGCCCAATTCCTTGGCGCGCGCCTTCATATAATCGCGCAGTTTCTCGGAACCTTTGGCCGCGCATGACCCGCGCGCATGGTCGTCCGCGCGGCGGTTGGTGCAACAAAATACGTGAAATTGATACATGGTCTATTTTTTCTTCGGTGCCTGCGCGCCACCGGCGGAAGATATAAAATCCTGCCATTGCTGCAAACCCTGCATGCCCATTTGCGCCCACTGCGCGAAAATATCCTCGCTGCCGCCGGTGCCAACCATGTCCTGCATTTTACTCATCCACTGTTGATGCAATTCCGTCACATCCGGCAGGCCCATGAATCGTCTGGCTTCTTCGGGTGTACATTCAATGTCGATTTTAACTTTCATGCGGCACCTTTATGGCTGATAATCCGCAAATCATAGCAGAAAGCGATTTAAATGCAAAAACAGCAAGCCGCCCCGCCGCAAAACCGCCTTGCAGCCGAAAAAAGCCCGTATTTGCGCCAGCATCGGGATAATCCGGTGGACTGGTATCCGTGGGGAGAAGACGCGTTCGAGGCCGCGCGCATACAAAACAAGCCGATTTTATTGTCGGTTGGATACGCCGCCTGTCATTGGTGCCATGTGATGGCGCATGAATCGTTTGAAAATCCGGACATCGCGGCCGTGATGAACGATCTATTCATCAATATAAAATTGGATCGCGAGGAACGGCCGGATATCGATATGATTTATCAGCGGGCATTGTCGCTGATGGGACAACAAGGCGGCTGGCCGCTGACCATGTTTCTAACGCCGGACGGCCAGCCATTCTGGGGCGGCACTTATTTTCCGCCGGAAACGCGCTTTGGCCGCGTGGCATTTCCAGCCATTTTAAAACAAATTCGAAAATTGTACGACGAACAACAGGAAAAAGTGCTGCAAACTGTCGGGCAATTGGGCCCGGCATTGCAAGCGGCGCTGACTCCTTCGGAAAAACAATTTGATATCGACTTATCGCTGACCGACCGGGCTTGCGAGAGGATTTTGGATCATTTTGACCCCGTGCATGGCGGGTTAGGGGATTCGCAAAAATTCCCGCAAGTGCCATTGTTGCACATGGTATGGCGAGGCTATTTACGCACGGATAACGCGGCGATGAAAGACGCGGTCATTAATACGCTCGATCATTTGTGCCAAGGCGGGATTTACGATCACGTTGGCGGCGGTTTCGCGCGCTACACCGTGGACCAAGAATGGCTGATCCCGCATTTTGAAAAAATGCTGTACGACAATGCGCAAATTATCGAAATTCTATCGCTGGCTTACGCGGAAACCGAAAATCCGCTTTATGCAAGGCGCGTGGCGGAAACCGTGGATTTTCTGTTGCGCGAGATGAAAATAAACTCGGGCCATGATTTTGCCTTTGCCGCTTCTTATGACGCCGATAGCGAGGGGGAAGAGGGCAAGTTTTATGTTTGGAACGAGGCGGAAGTCGACCGGATTCTGGGGCAGGAATCCGCGCTATTTAAAAAATATTACGATGTGCGCGCGGAGGGAAATTGGGAACATAAAAATATCCTGAATCGCCTGCAAATGATGGCGATGGCGGATGAAAAAACCGAACGGCAATTACAGCAATCTTTGCAAAAATTGTTGGCCGCGCGGGAAGGGCGCGTGAAACCCGGATTCGATCACAAAGCTCTCGTGGATTGGAATGGGCTGGCGATTGGCGCGCTGGTCTATGCCGGAAAAATATTCGCCCGGCCGGATTGGATCAAAGCGGCGCAGAGTATTTTGCAATTTATCCAAACCAACCTTTGCCGCGATGGAAAATTATTCCATGCATATACGGACCACCAAGCCGCGCATCCGGCCACGCTGGACGATTACGCCAACATTATTCGCGGCGCGATATTATTGTACGAGGCGACCACGCGGGAAAATTATTTGCAATTCGCCCTGAAACTGGCGCAACGATTGCAAGATGATTTCTGGGACGAAAACGGCGGCGGGTATTTCTTTACCTCGCATGACACGAAAGATGTTATTTTACGCGCCAAATCGGCATCCGACCATGCCGTTCCGGCAGGAAATTCCACGATGATTGAAAACATGATGCGGCTTTTTTATCTGACGGGCCGGCAACAATACCGCGAAACGGCGGAGAAAATCATCGCCTGTTTTTCCGGCGAAGTTCTGGAAAATTTCTTCCCGCTCACCACATATTTATGCGGCCATGAATTTATGCTGCGTGCAAAATTATACTGCGTCGTCGGCCCGGACGCCGCCGCCGTTGCCGATCAAATCTGGCAAAATCCCGGTATGAATAAAGTGATTATGACCGCCAAAGATCAATTGCCGAATATAGATAAAACCCATCCCGCCTATGGCAAGAAACCGATGGATGGAAAAACCACGATTTATGTTTGCGATGGCGGCAAATGCCTTGCGCCAATACTAAATGTGGAAGAATTAATGAAAAAGGGCCTCAAGTAAGAGGCCCTTTTCCTAAATCACTTAAAAACTACAACAGCGCTATTTCTGTTCGAAAGTCACGCCGTTATAATCAAAGCCCTGTGCTTTGCCATCAGCTGGAGTTGGGCAAATTTCGCCACGGCCAACCGATCTTGCCGCCGCAGGGGCATTAATATTCCCACAATTGGCCAAGTAATCATCTGGGTGGTTGCATCGGCAAATAGCGCGGCGAGTTGCCAAATCATCCATTTGCGCAGCAGTCATACAGCCACTACATACTTGCATAGAATAGCAAGTGGGTGTTGCACCATCATCGCAAACTTCACAGGTACGGCACTGATTCAAAGCGCCGCTGGTGGTGCAAGTTGCGGTTTGATCATTATAACAACGGCCCGCCGCTTGCGCGGAAGATGCAGCCAAAAATAAGCCAACCATCAATATTGATAATAAAAAGATAATTTTTTTCATGAAAAAATCCCCGTAGTTGTTACGCCAGCAAAATCATATTTCTTGAAATAATATATATAACGATAAAAGTCAAAAAAATATTCTAGAGTACGCAATATAAATTTTCTATAAATTTCAATATTTTATAAACCTTGCTAATTTATGATCTAGGCTATAAAATTGCACAAATTTATTCTTAAAGGAGCCGATAATATGATGGGAAAAACCATAAACAGCACGTTATTAGGCCTTATAGCCTGCGTTAGCATAAGCGGTTCGGCAAGTTTTGCGCAACCTGAATCCGCGCCACCAACTCCTGCATCAGCCCCGGCCACCGGCATCCCCGTTGAAAACCCTGCCATACCGAAAATAGATTTACAAAATCCGGCTTTGATCGAAGGATTAAAAAAAATCCAAGGTTTCTGGCCGGAAGACTTTGCAAAAACCGTTCAAGGAAAAGAACAGGATCAATTCCTTGTTACTGCCAACAGTGATTTTTTTGCGCCCCTGGATGAAACTGCTTTAACCGCTCGCAAGGCGAACAATGCTAAATACACGCCATTTAAAGGGGACATGTTACCGTCCCAAGAAGCCGACGTTATGCTGGGAGCGATGGAATATCGCACCGTTATTACTTTAGAGAATGGTAAAAAAATAACAACCGATCAAATCGTTGGCGCAGTGCTGCCAGATACAGGGTTTCTACATGTCACTTATGCCGCCAGTCCAGATCATGGCGAAAACTGGCACGTGCCAAAAACTGTTCTCGTGTCCAGCGCCATTTATGCGGTTCCTGTTATTCGCGCGGAAAAACCTAACGGACGATATATTGTTATTATGCCAATGCGGGATGCAACATTTGCAGATACTGTGTCTGCTGGCACCGCGCATGGCGATTATGTCATGCACCAAATAACTGCGTTAATGTCGGAAAAAATCCCTCCTGTACCAAAGGCGGACCATCGCACAACGATTACGGGTGGCATCGAATCTTATGATGGCGGCGATATAATATATATAGACCCGGATCAATTGGATGCACGGCTAAGAAAATCGCCAGGTCCAACAAAAATTACCCGTCCACTGGCTGTTACTGATGTGCATACAGTTGACATAAATGGCACTACCGTTGTGGTTGCTCTAGGAACGGAAATAACGGACGCAAAAAACGCTTTTGTTTTACCGTTGCGCATGGCAGTAACCGCAAAAGAAGTAGTTTTTGGAATGCATGCCAACAAAGTTCCTAATACTGCAACATCGGTGTCAATCGGTATCACCACAGACGGCGATGCAACAAAATTACAAGGCTATGTCATGATGCGTAGCACTAAAAAACAAAAGGTGTCGACACGGTAATGAACAGAAAGCGTCTATACACATTTGGTCCATTGGCTGTTCTTGGAATTGTGGCTTTGATAGCCGTTCCCGTTGGAATTTCTTCCAATGTTGGTCAAACTATGTCCGGCCCACTTGAGGGCATGACATCTTATCCGCGCGGAACGGGAGGCGGCATAAAATGGAAAATTTTTTACAATCCTAGCGTAACAGAAAAATGGGAATACGCGCGTATTGTGGAAACGGCAAATGGCGAAAAAACAACATCTTACTCGCCCAGTGACTTTCAGAAACAATACGAAATAGATCTGGGCAGAGCGATGCGCCCAACCGATTGGCGCCGCGTTGTTTCTGATTTTAAAGACAGGGTGCCTGCCGCCGATTTAGTCAGGTTGGAAATAATTCTTGGCTGTCCAACCACCACTGAAGCGGTTAAAAGCATGATGGGTCAAGGAATAAAAGACCGCTAATTCACTTTCATTCCGAACGATTCTTGCAAAAACGGATATAACGCCGCGAAGGATCTTTTTTCCGCGACCGGATTATATCCAACGCCTTCCAATCCCGCCTTGCGAATAACATCCGCCATCGGGTTGGTAAAAGCATGTACCGCGCCGGAATATTCGATGAATTGCAAATCCGCGCCGGCTTTTTGCATATCCTCGATAAATGCCTGGCGATCTTTAAATGGCACCATCGGATCGGCCGCACCATTCAAAACCATAATTTTCGCTTTGACCGCGCCTTTGGCCACCGGATCCGGGAATTGCAATCCGGCATGGAATGCGCCGACACTCGCTAGTTTTTCTCCATCGCGCGCCAGTTCCAATGCCACGGTTCCACCCATGCAAAATCCAACCGCGGCAATATTATTTTTATCGACATTCACTTGTTTCTGCAAAACCGCCAAACCGGCCCGCGCACGCTGGCGCATCATTTTGCGGTCCTGATAAAATGGACCCGCCCATTCTTGGGCAATTTTAGGATTGGCGGTAACTTTATCCGGGCCATACATATCGATGGCAAAAGCGACATAACCATGTTCCGCCATTTCGCGCGCACGGCGTTTAATATAATCGTTATGGCCCCACCATTCTGGAACCAATAAAACACCGGGCCGCAAGGAACTGATTTCATCGTTATAAACCAACGTACCGCGCAATTCGGTTTTGCCATCGGTGTAATCGACCGACTTGGTAATAATTTCCGCATGCGCCGGCAAAGCCAGCATTAAAAAACCAAGACAGAAAATAACCCAAATTTTGCGCATCGAAGCCTCCGTGGTTAAAAGGAACCATATCCTAATAGGGCCTTGATTAAAAATACAGCCTTATCGGTGTTTCCTATACCGTTACTTATTGCTATGCTTTGGCTATGCAGACTGATTTGGTCACTCGCTCCCGCCGGTTACAACTCCGGAACGACATTATGTGGCGCCGAACCCGGCGCAAGCGTGTCTTGCCGACTCCGAATATCTATCCGGACGGGCATGACAGAAATAAACCAGGAGTCGCCGGAAAAATCGGCTTTTACTCCTTGATTGCCGCCAGCATATTTGTTGCGCTGGCATTTCCGTTTTGTTACGCGTTCAATCAAACCTTGCTTTGGCAACTGGGCCTCAGCGGGTATATGGGGATCGGGGCCAGCATTTGCGGCGTAATCGCACCGATAATCTTGGCTTCCGCCAGTATGCAAAGGGCGGAGGAAATTAAAAATCACCAGACCGAACAAACGCAATTCTCCATCGTCCGGCTCGCCCAGAAAAATGGCGCTGGCTTGGCCGTTGCAAAATCGGTCCGGCGTTCCGTTGAAAAATCCCACCGCCACCGCAGAGTTATATTTTTCTGGCCAAAAATAATCGGCCAATTGGTGGAAGCGGATTTATTGGATCAGCGCCAAGTGGATGGATGGCGCGCGCGCAACGAAGAATTGCGCCAACGCTGGATCAAGCGCGAATGGCCGGATTATGACGACACGCCATCGATCGCAACAAAAACGGCCGACGCGGCTGGCCGGTTAGCGCGGCGTATTGGCCGGGACCTGCAGCGTTAAATTAAAACTGGCTGAATTGCAATTGCAGTTGCCGCGCCAGTTCCGCGGGATTGGTCATGGCCAATCCCATCGTATTCGACATATCCAATCCCGGTTTCGGTTGCATGGTCATGCGCAAATTTCCAGGCTGGGCCATAAAATTCTGAATCGCATTCAAACTTGGCGTAAACGTCGGATCTTTATCTAAACCATAGGCGGCGGCAAGCCCCGCCACCATTTGCTGACCGGAAATTTTCATTTGCTCCGCGCCAAGACGGGCGTAAATCCGCTGTAACAACGATAAATCGCGATATTCCACAAGCAATTGTTTTACCTTTTGAACGAAATTGGTGTTTTCATTCAGCGCGGCCAGATCCAGTATGGCCGGATCCAGATTGATCAAAATCTTAAAATGGAATCCATCTTGCAATACGATTTCCTGGCGCAATTGATAGGCGTCTTGCATCATGGTGCCGCTGGTGGCCAGATTTAAAACGAAATCGCCGTAACCAAATTCCGCCAGCGGATTATATTCCGCCGGAATTTTAATTTTTTCGACCAAGAACGCGAAATTCCTATCCGCCAATTGGGCGGCGATATGGTCGATACCGAATAAAAATTTCCCGGACATTTCGTTGATGGAAAACTGGCGCACATGATTCAATCCGTCCGGCGTTTTATCATAAGCCAATTTAACTTTCATCGGCGCGGGATCGTGGGCGCGGCCATCGGATTCCACCACATGCAAACGCAAATCGTCCATCGCCGAATCGAAATGGCTGATGGCATCGTTGGCGCGCGCAATGCCGGAAATTTGCAGGGATTTCCATTTAACGGTGGACTTGCTGGCCAGATCCTCGAAAAATAAATCGTCGAAACGAAATTCGGTTGCATCCGCATTGCCGGTAAATTCAAATTTTACATCCCCGGCGAACGTGCGGTTGCCGCTATGCAGCCCAAAATTCTGCGCCGACACGATGGCATGCGTAACATGATCGTTTTCCAATTGCAGTTTTTGCAAGGACAATTCCTTGATGCGCAAGGAAGAATTGGCGCTATTGCTGACGGTTAAATCGTCAAACGTCACGCTTTTGGCAAAGGCATTGGCCTCCACCTTGGCGTAATCTATGCGAAGATTGGGGTTGTTCTGTTGCATCATGGCGATGGATGCGCGGACCAATTTGTCCGCCATCATTTGTTGCCAATACCAACCGGCCGCAGCGCCCAACGCCAGTACCAAAACAAAAATAACAATCAGGCGCAACTTGCTTCCTCTGGCGTCTTTTTTGCGAAACATGGAAGATCCCCTTGTAAAGTTCGGACACTATACAAGGTTCCGGCTTTAATAAAAAGCGGGGATTAGTTATTCATCGATTCAAAGAAATCGTTGTTGGATTTCGATGTTTTGATTTTATCCAGCAAGAATTCCATGCCATCGACGACGCCCATCGGCATAAGCACGCGGCGGAGCACCCACATTTTGGACAGGGTTTTCTTGTCGACCAGCAATTCCTCTTTCCGCGTGCCGGATTTGGTGATGTCGATCGACGGGAAGGTGCGTTTGTCGGACAATTTGCGGTCCAAAATAACCTCGGAATTGCCGGTGCCTTTGAATTCTTCGAAAATAACTTCGTCCATACGCGATCCGGTATCGATCAGCGCAGTTGCTATAATGGTCAACGATCCGCCTTCCTCGATATTGCGCGCCGCGCCAAAGAATCGTTTCGGGCGCTGCAATGCATTGGCATCGACGCCGCCGGTTAAAACTTTACCGGAGGAAGGCACAACGGTGTTATAAGCGCGGCCCAGACGGGTGATGGAATCCAGCAGAATCACCACATCGCGCTTATGTTCGACCAGGCGTTTGGCTTTTTCAATCACCATTTCCGCGACTTGCACGTGGCGCGATGCCGGTTCGTCGAAAGTCGACGAAATGACTTCGCCTTTCACGCTGCGCGCCATATCCGTAACCTCTTCCGGACGTTCGTCGATCAACAGAACGATCAAATAAATTTCCGGATGGTTGGCGGTGATGGAATGCGCGATATTTTGCATCAATACCGTTTTACCGGTGCGTGGCGGCGCAACGATCAAGGCGCGCTGGCCCTTGCCTAATGGCGCGACCAAATCGATAATCCGTGCTGACGGATCGGTTTTTTCTTTTTCTTTGCCTTTGGTAACCGGCGCCTGTTCGATTTCCAATTTCAACCGTTCATCTGGATATAGCGGGGTCAAGTTATCGAAATTGATGCGGTGACGCACACGCTCCGGATCTTCGAAATTGATTTTATTGACTTGCAACAAGGCGAAATAACGTTCGCCATCTTTTGGGGACCGGATTTGACCTTCGACCGTATCGCCGGTGCGAAGTCCGAATTTTTTCACCTGGCTTGGCGAAACGTAAATATCGTCCGGGCCGGGGAGATAATTGGCTTCCGGGCTGCGTAAAAATCCAAAACCGTCTTGTAAAACTTCCAAAACCCCTTCGCCAAAAATAGCTACGTCGTTTTCGGCTTTTTTCTTTAGGATCGCAAACATCAATTCCTGTTTGCGCATCATACTGGCGCCCTCAATACCTTCTTTTTCGGCAAGATCGAGCAAGTCCGACGGGCTTTTATTCTTTAATTCTTTTAAATTCATGGGAAATCTTTGATGGGTTAGGAAATTTCTATTCCAAAGACAAAAAGCATATTTTTAAAAGCTTGCCGGCGGTAAGTGCCGGTTTGTCTTGGAATAAATTTTAGGGGTTGTGTTATTTGAGTGTAGAAATAAAAAGTTATAAAATTATTAAACACTCGAAAATTTTATAGCCTGATAAGCATTATTTGTCAAATCATTCCCCCAATAATCATAAATATTATAATAAGATAATAGATGTAAGTAGTAGGTACGGGGGATAACGGGGATTAAATTCTATCCTCGACTTATATACAGCCTATTGTGATTATTGGTTTAGCAAAACAGAACAACAATAATAACAAGGATAACCATAATTTATTATTATATATCAATAACTTAAATAATAGTATACCAGGGGTAGTATTGGGCATACCGTAAAAAAAACCGGTCATACCGTTATTCTTTCCAGAAGATAGGGAAAATATAAAAATCTGAATGGATGAGATGTTATACAAAGATCCCTCGTTTACATCTTCCATTGCGTGTATAAGTTTCAATTATCAACAATTCACCCCCATAAACCATGCCCAAGAAAATTTCACCAAAAACCTTGCATGTTCACCTGGTATCGGATTCCACCGGCGATACGGTTCACCGCGTTGCCCAGGCCTGTTTAAGCCAATTTGATGGAATTCACACGGAAGAGCATGTCTGGTCCCTGGTACGCGGCCAGGCGCAGATCGACAATTTGCTGCGCGGGGTGGAAGAATATCCAGGCATAGTAATCGCTACTTTTGCGGATCGCAAAATCGCCGAACAATTGGATGCGGAATGCAAGCGACGCAAAATCACTTATATATCGGTGCTCGACCCGATTTTTCAGGCCTTGCGCAAGCATTTGGGCGAACAGGGCGGCGAGGCCCCCGGAAAACAGCACGAACTGACCGAAGAATATTTTGACAAGATCGAGGCAATGGATTTCGCCATGCATCATGACGATGGCCAGTTGACCGATGAATTGGACAAGGCGGAAGTAATTTTGGTCGGCGTATCCCGCACATCGAAAACTCCAACTTGCATATATTTATCGCATCGCGGATTAAAAGCAGCCAACGTGCCGATTGTTCCCGGCGCCCCATTGCCGGAAGCGTTATTTAAAACCAAGGCGTCATTAATTGTCGGGCTTACCAATGACCCAACCCGTTTGGTGCAAATCCGCGAAACGCGCCTGCAAATGATATCCAGCGATGGAAAATACGATCAGGGAAGTTCCTACATCGACCTTGATAAAGTGCGCGAGGAAATTCGCGCCGCCCAGAGATTGTTCTCGCAACATGGATGGCCGATAATCGATGTCACCCGCAAATCGGTCGAAGAAACCGCCGCCATTATTTTGCAGATGTATCAGGACCGTAAGCAAAAACCCGCTCCATTAGCCAAGAAATCCAAAGCCAAATAATGTCCGAGTCTTTGATTCTCGCCTCTTCCAGTATTTTCCGGCGGCAGATTTTGGACCGCGCCGGTTTGTTATTTACCGCGCACGCGGCGGATCTTCCCGAAGATGAAATGATGCTGGATTGGCAGAAAAAAGGCACGACGGCAGAGCATGTCGCCCGCGAATTAAGCGTCGCGAAAGCCATGAAGATTTCGGCAAAATTCCCCGGCGCCCATGTGATCGGATGCGATCAGATGATGTTGTGCCAGGACCGTTGGTTCGCCAAGCCGAAAAGCAGGGCAGAGGCGGCGGAGCATTTGCAGTTTCTATCCGGAAAAACGCACCGTTTGATTTCCGGTATTGCGGTTGTGCGCAATGGCAAAGTTTTATGGGACCATGTCGATATCGCCAATATGACTATGCGTCCGCTAAATCAAAATACGATCGATAATTATTTGGATGAAATGGGCGACAAAGTATTGCAATCGGTCGGTTGCTACCAAATCGAAGGGCTTGGCATTCAATTATTCGATAAAATCGAAGGCGATTTTTTTGGAATCGTCGGCTTGCCCTTGCTGCCGTTGCTGCAATTTCTGCGCGCGCAAAAGGTGATCGCATGATAACGCTTGGCCTGACCGGATCGATCGGCATGGGCAAATCAACCGCCGCGCAGCAATTGCGGCAAATGGGATTGCCGGTGTTCGAGGCCGATGCGGCCGTGCATGAATTATATCAAAGTGCCGAGATACGCGAACAAATCCGCGCCATTCTGCCGCCGGAATATCGGGGCGAATCTTTCAACCGGAATTTGGTGGCGCGCGCCGTGTTGATTTATCCGGAATTGTTGAAAAAACTCGAAGGAATCTTGCACCCGCAAGTTCGCGCAATGGAACAAGAATTTCTGTACCGTGCGCGCGAACAGGCGCACAGGATCGCAATCTTGGATATTCCATTATTGTTTGAAACCGGCGAGGAAAGCCGCTGCGATTATATCGCGGTTGTCACGGCGCCAAAATTGATCCAGGCCTGGCGCGTGCTGCGCCGCCCGGGCATGAGTTTGCATAAACTGAATATTATTTTATCCCGGCAAATGGGGGACGCGGAAAAACGCAGCCGTGCCGATTTTGTGGTGCATACTGGATTTGGGAAATGGGTTTCCGGGCTGCAATGGAAAAATATACTGAAACGGCTGATGCACAGCGCAATAAGCAGTAGCAATGCGCAAAATTGATATTATAATATCCCTATGTCCCGCGAAATTATTTTAGATACCGAAACCACCGGCCTTGATCCTTTCACCGGCGACCGGATTGTGGAAATTGGCTGTGTCGAGGTAATTAATTACATCCCGACCGGCAAGCATTTTCATCAATATATTAATCCCGAACGCGATATGCCGCCCGGCGCGCAGGCGGTGCATGGATTGACGTCCGAATTTTTAAAAGACAAGCCGGTATTCGCTGAGATTTGCGGCGACTTTTTGGAATTTATCGGCGATGCGCCGCTGGTGATTCATAACGCCGAATTCGATATGAAATTTATCAATCATCATATCGGTGAAATGGGTTTTGGCGCTATTACCGGTCCGCGCATTATCGACACGTTAAAAATGGCGCGGCAGAAATTCCCGGGCGCGCCAGCCAGCCTCGATGCGTTATGCAAAAGATTTAATATCGATTTATCCGGTCGTTCCCTGCATGGCGCTTTGCTTGATTCCAATTTACTGGCACAAGTATATATTGAATTGATCGGCGGCAAACAAGCCGGATTCGATTTGCTGGCTTCATCCGCTGGCGGCGCTGCCGGCACAATCGAACGTATATTCCGCGCCCCGCGCGATTTTCCGCCATCCGACGAAGAATTATCGGCGCACTCCGACATGTTGCAGAAAATAAAAAACCCGCTGTGGGGCAGCGGGTCTTAAATTTAATTTATATATTCCAAATTAATTCGGTGGACGCAAACCGCCTGGTTTCGCGCCGCTGGTTCCTGTCGCTGCCGCTGGTGCAGGGGCCACGCCGCCGCCAGCCATTTGCTGACGATACAGGCCCAAGAAATCGATCGGATGAACCAGCAATGGCGCATAACCTCCTTCGCGGGTGATTTCGGCGATAATGCTGCGCGCAAATGGGAATAACAACCGTGGGCATTCCACCAACAGCACGGATTGCAATTGATCCGGCGCGATCCCTTTGATCGTAACAAGGCCGGCATACAAAACTTCGGCGGTGAAACATTGCATGTCTTTGCTTTTCGCATCGGCTTTAATCGCCAATGTTACTTCGTATACTTCGTCGGAAAATTTGTTGGCTTTGACATCGACCGCGATATTCACTTGCGGCGGTTCTTGTAGGTTCATCAACGATTTTGGCGCGTTGACGTTTTTCATCGTCAAATCCTTGACGTACTGTGCGTTAATGGTAATGGATTGCGTGTTTGTATCTGCCATGGCGGACCCCTTTGTGTTGGCTTTTACCTAAGCTTAAACCCCAAAAAAATCAAGAGAAAACAAGATTTGTTTTTTACCCCCTTTGGCCCTAAACTGGGGTCATGACCATCGACATTATCATTTTCGCAATCATCGCTTTTGTTCTGGCTTTTCGGCTGTGGCAGGTGCTGGGCACCCGCACCGGGTTGGAACGCAAGGACCAGGATTACGCCAATTTGCGCCGCGCAGCGGCCCCGGCCAGCCCCACGACCGGAAAAAACATCGATATTACGGTGGGCGAGGAAAGCCAGCACGCTTTGAACGCCTTGTCGGCCAATTTGGCCCAAATTAAGAATCTGGACCATAATTTCGCCGAAGGCCATTTTTTACGCGGTGCGCGGGTCGCTTTTGAAATGATTGCCAAGGCTTTTGCCGACGGCGACAAAGGGACCCTAAAGCAACTGCTTGATGCGGCTTTATATGACAATTTTGCCAAGGCGATTGACGAACGCAAAACCAAGGGCGAACGCATGGAATTGACCATCGTCCGTCTACGCGATCCCGATATTACCGATGCTCGTATTGTCGGCAGCGAAGTTTATTTGACGGTTTTATTTAAAT
The DNA here is from genome assembly GCA_004295055.1 of Alphaproteobacteria bacterium. NCBI lineage: Bacteria > Pseudomonadati > Pseudomonadota > Alphaproteobacteria > Alphaproteobacteria bacterium. The sequence continues at coordinate 13,941 of SHNJ01000014.1, forward strand.
CCGAGCAAATCACCACTACCCGCGATAAGGACAATAAAGTCATCGATGGCGATCCCGACCGGATTTACGATATCAACGATATCTGGACTTTCCGCCGCAATGCCGGATCATCCGCAACCAACTGGTATTTAACCGCAACCCAATCCCATGAAGAAAAATAATTTTTTCCGCACCGCCGGATTTTTGGCCCTGGCTATTTTGGCTGGATGCGCGACCCCATCGGTTCCGCCAACCGCGACCATTGATACCCCAAAGGAAACCGCCCCGGTCATCGCGCCGCGCCGCGCTATCGCGCTGGATCAATTGCCAGGCTGGTCGTCCGAAGATCCGTTGGCGGCGGTGCAGGGATTAAAGGCTGCTTGCCCGAAATTGATCAAACGCGGCGGCGACAATAATTATTTTGGCAACAAATACGCTGACCGCATTGCCCCGGCGCGCTGGCAGGAAATTTGCGCCGATGCGCGCACCGTTTCGAACGAATCCGGCGCCGCTTATTTCTGGCAGCAAAATTTCGAAGCCATTCCGATGGTCGATGGCGATAAAAATACCGGCCTTATCACCGGATATTACGAGGCCGAACTGCATGGTTCCTTAAAAAAATCCGAAAAATTCCGCTATCCGCTGTATAAAATGCCGTCCGATAAATATTTGGATTTAAGCCGCAGGGAAATCGATCATGGCGCGCTTCAGGGTAAAAAACTGGAATTGGTTTGGATCGACGATCCGGTTTCCGTATTCGCGCTGCATATTCAGGGTTCCGGCCGGGTGACGCTGGATGATGGCCGGGTAATGCGCGTTGGATTCGCCGGCAAGAACCGCCAGCCTTATTATTCCATCGGCAAGGCGATTGGCGAGCAGAATATTCTGCCCAAAGATAAAATCGAAATGGCCTCGATTGAAAAATGGTTGCGCAACAATCCGGAACGCGCCGCCACGATATTGCAAACAAATCCGTCTTATATTTTCTTCCGTCAAATCGACGGGTTGGCCGAACATCACGAAGGACCCATCGGCGCCTATGGATTGCCGTTAATTCCGGAACGCAGCATTGCGGTGGATCGCGCCTTTTACCCGCTTGGCATTCCGATGTGGATCGATGCCGCGCACCCGGTCAATGGCGCGCCATTGCAAAAAATCGTTTATGCGTTCGACACTGGAAGCGCGATAAAGGGTAAAATCCGCGCCGATTATTTCTTTGGCAGCGGCGATGACGCTAAATACGCGGCCGGACAAATGCGCGGACGCGGAAAATTATACGCGATTGTGCCGCGCGGCGAAATCGCCGTATCCTCGAAATAATGGCGAAATCCAAACAACCGGATGATATGGATTTATTCCGCGATATGATGCGCGGGGTAAAAAAACTGCCGCAAAATTCCGCGCCTAAGGCAAATAAGGCCGAGGAAAAGCCAGAGTCGGAAAAAATGACCTGGGATGATGTCGGCACGCCGCCAAAAACAAAATCCACGGACGCTCCGGAATTGAAGACGGGAAAAAATCATGGCGTCGATGCCTCGACGTTTGAAAAATTCCGCCGCGGCAATATGCCCATCGATGCGACATTGGATTTGCATGGCATGACCCAGGCGGAGGCGCATGGCGCCTTGAAAAAATTCATCGCCTCGTCCAGCGATATGGGCGACCGCTGTGTTTTAATCATTACCGGCAAGGGCGGGGTCAGGCGCGAAGACACGATGGAAAAAACCGGTGTGTTGCGGGAAAACCTGCCCAAATGGCTGAATGGCGCCGATTTGCGCGGCAAGATTCTTTCCCTGTGCCAGGCGCAGCCGCGCCATGGCGGATCGGGCGCATTTTACGTCTTGCTAAAACGCCGGCGAGAGGGATAATAATTCCATCAATTGCAACCCGGAGATTCCAATGGCCTATGATCGCAATAATATTTTCGCCAAAATTCTGCGCGGCGATATTCCATGCAAAAAAGTTTTTGAAAATGAATTCGCATTGGCGTTTTACGATATCAATCCGCAAGCGCCAACCCATGTATTGATCATCCCAAAGGGTGAATATATTTCTTTCGATGATTTTGCGGCCAAAGCCAGCAACGATGAAATCACCGGATTTTTCCGCACCGCCGGCCAAGTGGCGCAACAAGTCGGCGCCGTGGAGCAAGGTTTTCGTTTAATCAGCAATTGCGGATCGAATGGCGGCCAGGAAGTGCCGCATTTCCATATTCACATTCTGGCTGGCCGTAAATTGGGTAAAATGGTCGCCGCCGCTTAATCTTTTACATTCAATCGCCGGTATCCCAGCGCTTCGGCCACATGGGTGCGGCCCACATTATCGTTTGCGGCCAGATCCGCAATGGTGCGCGCCACGCGCAAGATGCGATGATACCCGCGCGCCGACAATTTCCATTTTTCCGCCGCATCGGCCAATAATTTCTGCGCGTCATCGCTTAGATTCACAATATTTTGCAGAATTTCGCCATCGGCTTCGGCATTGGTGCGGCATTTGACATCCAGCGCCGAAAATCTTTTTTGCGCGCGTTCCCGCGCCTGCATAATACGCGCGGCGACATCTTCGCTTTTCTCGCCGCTGGCATCGCGCGATAGATCCAGCGCGCTGACGGCTGGCACATCGACATGAATATCGATCCGGTCGAAAATCGGTCCCGATATTTTCGATTGATAATCGGCGGCGCAACGCGGCGCCTTGGTGCAACAACGCGATGGATCGTCCAAATACCCGCACCGGCAAGGATTCATCGCGGCGATCAATTGAAATCGCGCCGGATAGGTGATATGCGCATTGGCCCGCGCGATCAGGGCGCGGCCGGTTTCAATCGGTTGGCGCAATGCTTCCAGCGTTTGACGTTGAAATTCCGGCAATTCATCCAAAAACAAAACGCCTTGATGGGCCAAAGATATTTCGCCTGGCGCGGCGCGCAATCCGCCGCCAACCAACGCCGGTAAAGACGCGGAGTGATGCGGATCGCGGTAGGGGCGGGTTTTAGAAATTTTCCCATCATCCAATTGCCCGGCGATGGAATGAATCATGCTGACCTCTAACGCTTCCACCGCGCTCAATTCCGGTAATATCGACGGCAAGCGCGAGGCCAGCATCGATTTGCCCGATCCGGGCGGGCCGATCATCAATAAATTATGGCCACCCGCCGCGGTGATTTCCAAGGCGCGCTTGGCGGATTCCTGGCCCTTGATATCGCGCAAATTCAATGTGGTTTTAATCGCCTCGGTCAATTTCGGCGCGGGGCGCGATAAAACTTGCGTGCCTTTAAAATGATTGATCAGCGCCAATAAACTTAGTGGCGCGATAATATCCAATCCTTCCACCCAGGCGGCTTCCGGCCCATTCGGTTCCGGGCAAATAATGCCATTGGAATTTTCAAACGCATGCATCGCGGCGGGCAAAACGCCATTCACGCCGCTTAGTTGCCCATCCAGCGCCAATTCACCCAGCGCGACGAAATTATCAATCTGATCCTGGCCGATAATGCCCGATGCGGCCAGAACGCCCAGCGCAATCGGCAAATCGAAATGCGATCCTTCTTTTAAAACATCGGCGGGTGATAAATTAACGACAATACGTTTGGGCGGCAGGGCCAATCCCATCGCATGCAACGCGGCGCGTACACGCTCGCGCGATTCGCCAACCGCCTTGTCCGGCAATCCGACAATCACAAAATCCACCTTACCGGTGGTCAGCGTGACTTGCACGTCGATCGGCAAAACATCGATGCCTTGGAATGCGGCGGTTTTGATGCGATTAATGCTCATCCCGATTTTTTAGCACATCCAATTCCAAAACAAAACCAGAACAAATTCGCCATTGACAGGTAAGTCTATCAGGCATAAAAATATCCGAATTGAATAATTAAGAGGTTGCGATGGCAGATTCTTTTATGGGTTGGGATGGATTATTTTATGGTGCTGGCGGCTGCGATCCTTGGACTGCACCAGCCAGGCCCACACCAAAACCGAAACCGCAAATTAAAACAAATCCGCCAAAACCAAAACCGGTGGCAGAATGGTGTCGGGACTCGCAATTTGAGGGTACTATAACATTCCGGCATATCGGTAGCGGAATAACAAGAGAAGTCCATTCGTTCGATTATAAGTGTGCGTTACGAGTTACCTTGCCAAGCCGCGGCAAAGTAATTTTGGTAGACGATGTGTTAAAAACGGTCGATGCGCGCGCCGCAGCCCTGGGAAAAAATATCAGGGGCAGAAATTCGGCCAGCAAGTACCGCACCCGTATTCACCAAGCCTATTGGCGTAATGGCCAAATGGTAAAAAGCCGATAATATATGAATGTAAAAAGAGAGTACGATGCCAAGAAATTATTTTGATTCATTAAGAATGATGGGCGGGGTTGCAGGCTGGCGCAATTCTAGCGGCCAGGTCAGCAGATCATCGGTGCGCGCCACAGACGAACCGGCAGCCGCCGTAAAACCGCAGGTTCGTGCTGTGGATTCGCTTCATGTCCATACAGACGGCCATTCTTGGAATCTTCAAGGCCCAATCGGCGAACAATTGACTTTTGTCCATTCGGATGGACAGGTTAGAACCATGTCCATGACAGAATATCGTGAAACCGAAGCCGTCACCGATATTAAGGCTGGGAAACAAATGACCATTGGCAAGGTTATGCAAACATGGGAAGCGCGCAGTCTGGCTTTGGCTGGCGCATCATTATTTGATGCAAACGCAATAAGGGCCGCACGCTGGCGCGACGGACAAATGGTAAGATAGATAAAATATTTAAAAAGAAAGTGATTTATGACAACCGCGTTTTCAGATTCTGAATTATCTGCCGGGCAACATCCGGTTAAGTGGAATGTGATAAAACTGAATTATCATTATATGATAACCTCGCTTTGTTACGGCTGGACTTTTTGCGAGTATGAAAATACGCTAACCCGCGAACATGTTCGGCTTACTGAAAGAGATCTCGCTAAAGCCATGCGGAAAACTATGCCGCGATTTGGAAAATCCGTTTCGTGGGATGATGTGATCGATACATATGTGGCGCGCAGAAAAATGTTAAAAACAAATCAAGTTCACAAACGACATCCGTTTGGAGAAAAACATGGAGATCAAGTTCACGGCGTAAAATCGCGCAGAAAACATCGAGAGCAAATTGCCAAACATACAATATGGCGCGCAGGAGTCATGGTCAGAAGCCGCTAAAATTCCATTGGTTGTAAAACAAAAAACCCCCGGCCATTGCGCGGGGGTTTTTTTATTCCTAGAAACTAGCGAACTAGCAGCCACCTGGTTTCGGTTGGCCTGGTTGTTCGGATGGTTTCATTGGTTTGTTTTTAAATGGACCGCCCATAATGGACTCCTTGGTTTGGGTTAAAATCTCTTTCGCGCCCTATCAAGAACGCTTGACTAAAATTTAGGGTGTCAAAGTGGCAAAATCAAGCCGCCGGCTTATGCCGCATTTTGGCGTAACTTAACCAATTGATTTTCCGCCATATTCCAAAATATTTCGACGGCGTTTTTGTTATATAATTGTTCAATTGGAATTAAGCCCGATGGCGAAGTGACATTAATTTCAATCAAATAATCGCCGATCAAATCGATGCCCGCCAAAAACAATCCTGCCTTAGCCATAAACGGCCCAATCGTATCGCAGATTTTTTTCTGCGCTGGTGTCAGTTCGGTGACTTGGTATGGCGATCGGTCGGAATAACCGGAAAGAATGCTTCCTTTCGGCGGCACATTTTTCATGGTGGCGATGACTTCGCCATTGATCATGATCACGCGTTTGCTGCCATCGTAAATATCCGGCAAAAATTTCTGCGCGATAATCGGCTGGCCATAAGCCAGCATGGTGCGCACGATCGATTCGAAATTTTTATCATCCGCTTTGATATAAAACACGCGCTGACCGTGCCGTCCGTAAATCGGCTTCACCACAATCTCGCCCTGTTTCTTATAAAATTCTTCGATGATTCCATATTCCGCAGAAACCAGCGTCGCCGGAATCAGCGATGGGAAATGCAGTGGCAATATTTTTTCGGGATAATCGCGCAATGATTTTGGATTATTCAGCACCAATGTTTTATGGGCGATCAAATCCAATAATAAGGTGGTCGTTACATACGCCATATCGAATGGCGGGTCTTGGCGGATTAAAATCGCGTCCGATGCCGATAAATCGAAATCCTGCGCATCCGATAATTTATAATCGATCTTGCCTTTGGGGATATCGACAAAATGTCCACGCGCTTTAACCGTTTGCCCGGCCGCGAATAAATTGTCCGGCGTGTAATAAAAAATTTTGTACCCGCGTTTCGCCGCTTCGCGCATCATGAAAAATGTATTGTCATGCGGCAAATTCAACTGGCCGATATCGTCCATTTGCACGGCGATGGTTTTAATCATGATGTTTCTCCGGCGCGCGATTTGATACGCACATATTGTTTCACTTGCTTGATATAGTCCAGCCGCTTGCAAAGGGCAATAACGCGGGTTAATTCGGCCTCGTTCTGCGCAATCCCCATGATATAGGCAACGCCGCGCACTACATCGACGGAATAATTAATGGAATAGATATTTTTATCCAGCGTCATTTTGGCCTTAATTTCCGCGGCCGCGGCCGTATCTTGGGCCAGCGCATCGACCCCGCCGCTGCCATCGTCGATGCGAATTTCATTAATGACTTCCTTGACGCCGGGCACGCGCCAAATTCTTTTTATCGCTTCCAATCTCTGGTCCGGCGTTATTACAAAACCGATAACCAAAACCCTTCCTTCGCGCACGGTCAGGCTCAGTCTCTGGAACATATCAAAACTATGATCCATCCATTGGCCCTGAATTTCGGTATTGATCCGCAAATCTTCGGCCGACTGGCTGAATCCGCGTTCTTCCATCGCGGCGGTTCCTGCCATCGCGCCAGCGCCGATTACCATGCCGACGGGGGCGCAGGAAGACAAAAAAAGGGTATAGGGTATAGGGTTTAGGGTATAGGGAAGAATAAGGGAACATAAAACAGCCGCGCGGATTTTAACGTGCCGCCACAAATATAAAAAATATGCGATTCTATTTTGATTGCTCACTTTTCCTAAACCCTAAGCCGTATACCCTAATCTTCAACTCCAAGCTGAAATAATATGTACCGGCCATTTGCCGGGAACGCAGATTACCTCATCATAGCGCAAATGATAATTATTCCAATATCCGGGATGGTTTTTCAGAAAAATATCGGCTGCTGCTGCGATACGTTTGCGGTGATAATGGCTGTTGGCTTCGGACGCGGCCCAAATGTCGCCGCGCGATTTAATTTCAACGAATGCAACGGTACGTCCGCGCCGGACGATTAGGTCAATTTCCCCATCCCGGGTTTTATATCGCCGCGCCAACGGCCAATATCCCTTGCTCAGCAAAAATAATAAGGCGCAAGATTCCGCCCAAACGCCGCGGCGAAAATTATCGCCGCCTTGTTTGACTTTGAACGGCGATTTATTCGGCTTCGCCATGCATTTCTTTTTGCAATTCCAACGCGCGCTTATACACTTGGCGTTTCGGCAATTTGGCTTCGTGCGACACGGTTTCCACCGCGTCTTTCACGGTCATAAATTCCATCGCTTTTTTCAGCATGCCGTCAAGGTCGGTCGCGCTGGTACTGATCGGGTGCGAATTATCGATCAATACCGTTACTTCGCCGCGCGGCTCGTGCGCCGTGTAATGGGCGATTAGCGTGGATAATTTTCCGCGCTGCATTTCTTCGAATGTTTTGGTCAACTCGCGCGCAATCGCCGCATCGACATCGCCGAACACATCCAAACATTTTTGCAAAGATTCCACCAATCGCATGGGGGATTCGAAAAACATGATGGTGGCTTCTAATTTCTGCCATTCCAGCAATTTATTGCTGCGGCCTTTTTGCGGCAAGAACCCGACAAAATGAAATGGAATTGGCGGCAGGCCGGAAATCGCCAGCGCGGCAATCACCGACGATGGGCCGGGAATGATATGAATCGGGATATTTTCGGCAACGCAAGCCTGCATCAGCCGGTACCCTGGATCGGAAATTAACGGCGTTCCGGCATCGCTGATCAGCGCGACGGATTCCCCGCCCTGAATTTTTCCGGCGAGCTTGCCGGCCATGCCCATTTCATTGTGGTCATGATAAGAAATCAATTTGGCATCGATGCCATAGAAATTCAGCAATTTTTGGCTGTGGCGCGTATCTTCGGCCGCGATCCAATCCACGCTTTGCAATGTCTGCAACGCGCGCAGGGTAATATCCCATTTATTGCCGATGGGGGTTGCCACCACATATAAACCCGGTTTCGGTTTTCTTTGCTTTAAACCTGCGGCGATTTGGATTAGGTTATTGTCCTGGCTCATATTCTATCTTTCGCCACGTATTTTCGGGGGCAATATGAAATTCGAATTTTCACTTTACCGGGCTCAACTTCGCCGCGCAATGCGTAATATTGCCTGGATATGGCTGCTGTTGGCAGTTTTAATAATGCCTGCGGCCGCGCAAAACCTTGCTATGCAGCCAGGCGCGGTTTCGAATTCCGCCGCACCCCCGCCGCAATTGTCGATGGCTCCGCCCATACAACGGCTGAAAATCGCGTTATTGTTGCCATTGACCGGGCCGCAATCGCCCTTGGGCCAGGCGATGCAAAATGCGGCGGTGATGGGTATTTACGCTTCTTCCGATCCGCGTCTTGCAATCGTGCCTTATGATACGGCCGGCAAACCGGAACAGGCGCAATTGGCCGCGACCCGCGCCGTTGCCGAAGGCGCGGGCGTGATTTTGGGTCCGCTGTACAGTACCGAGGTTAGGGCGATTAAAAACAATCCAGCCATGCCGCCAATCCCGATTTTAAGTTTCAGCAACGATTCCGCCGCCGCCGGGCAGAATGTATTTTTGCTGGGCATGACGCCGCAAACGGAAATCGCGACATTGCTGCATGATTTGGAACAGCGCGGCGTGCGGATTGTGCATGTGCTGGCGCCGGATACGCCTTATGGCAATGGCGTGCTGGATGCCGCAAAAAACCACGCTTCGCGCAGCGGCGTGAAATTGCAAACTATCGCCACTTATTCTTCCAGTAATCCAAAACAATTGCTGGCGGCGGTGCAAAAAATAAAATCGGCCCTGCCGAATGGGCCTTCCAATATTGTAAATTCCTATCACGCGGTTCTAGTTGGGGAGGTTGGCGGACGTTTGGGCGCGGTGGACGCGAATTTCCAAAAAATCGGAATTAATTCCAGCGATGTCATTATCGCCGGTCCGTCAAGCTGGCTGGAAGCTAATTTCGCCAATCTGCCATCGTTGCAGCAATCTTATTATGTTTTGCCCGATCCCAAATCGATGCAACAATTCGCGGTCAAATACGGGTCTTATTTTGGCGGCAATCCGCCCGGTCTTGCGATGATGGCGTTCGATGGCGTGCAAATTTTATCGGCGGCCTTCACTGGCGCCGCGCAAACCGGCAGTATCCAAGCGGCGCTTTCATCCGCGCCATCGTTTCACGCCAGCGCGGGATTGTTGCGATTCAATCCGCAAAACATGGCCGAACGGCAATTGTCGGTCATCCGCGCCGACAGCCGGAATTTTTAAATATGCCGGTTGATGGCATCGCCGCTTCGATTGCGGACTTGCAAATATCTTGCGCCAGCGATACGGACGGTTTTACGACTTTGGTAGTTCTGGCCAATTCCATTATGCAGCCAAATGGATTATTGCTGGTATGGTTTGTATTGCATAACGGTGAAATCAAGGGTTTTAAGACATTGATTGAGCCGTTGGATATAAATCTGGCCAAGCCATCGATTATGGAAGCCATTGTTACTATTTTAACAAAACACGAGACGGACGAATGGAATTCAGCGTTTGGACGAATTAATGTTTATCCATTATCGACTGCGGAAATGTGGGAATTGATTGTTACCAAGGGACGCAATGCCGCTGAATATGAGCCATTAAAACGGATTTCCGCCGCTCCCGCTACGGAGCGGCAACAAATACCGCGCGCGGTATTTGACCGGATACAATCGCGGTAATCTATGCGATCAATTTTGCCGCGAGTTCATTCAAGCAATTGCGCCCCGTTGCGGTGGCCGATAAAATTTTCCCATCGAATTTTATAAAATCTTGTGCGCGCAGGAATTCGAAATTTTTATTGTCGATAAATTGCATCATATCGGCGCCGACAACTTGCCGGAACCGCGTGGCATCCAATCCTTGCAATAACCGCAAATTCATTAGAATCATTTCCTTGGCAATGATTTTTTGATCCAGCATTTCTTCGCCTTGCAAACCATTGCCATTTTTTTGCACAGCCGACAGCCAGGCTTCGGGCGTTTTATGATTGTTGGTCGCCGTTTTGCGCGCATTCCCACTGATGCGGCCATGGGCGCCGGGGCCAATACCGATATAATCGTAATATTGCCAATACACCATATTATGCCGGCACTCATCGTTATTGCGCGCGAAATTGGATACTTCGTAAGCGGCAAAATTCTCGCGCGCCAGGCGGTTCAGCGTATAATCATATAATGCCGCGGCGTGATCGTCGCTGGGCAATTGAAAATCCCCCCGCGCATATATCGTGGCAAAGGCGGTTTGCGGTTCGACGCTTAATTGGTACAACGACAAATGATCGCGCATTAAGGTTAGAATTTCTTCCAATTCCTTGCGCCAATGATTCAACGTCTGATCGGGCCGCGCGTAAATAATATCGAACGAATACCGGTCAAAATATTTGGCGGCAAGTTTAATCGCTTCTTTGGCTTCTGTCGCAGAATGGCTGCGTCCCAAGAATTTTAGATATTGATCGTCCAGCGCCTGAATGCCCATCGACAGGCGGTTTACACCCGCATCGCGCAGCGCGGAAAAATTTTTGGCTTCGCTGCTGGTTGGATTGGCCTCGAGGGTAATTTCAATATTATCGGCAAAGCCCCATAATTTTTTGGCTTCAATAATTAATTCGGCCGCCAATTCCGGCGGCATCAGGGATGGCGTGCCGCCGCCAAAAAATATGCTGGTTAATTTTCCGGGATTATGCCGCCCCGCCCAATACCGCATATCTTGCAATAACGCCTCGCCAAACGCCGCCACATCGACCCGTTCGCGCACATGGGCATTGTAATCGCAATAAGGGCATCGCGATTTACAAAACGGCCAATGAATATATAAACCGAACAAAGACATGATTACTTATCGCATTGATATCGCGATTAAACAATCTTGACAAGTACCGTATCCTTATCGTATACAATCGGGCATGAAATCTGTCAGAAACCAAAAGATCGAAGAATTCATGCTGCAGCAGATTTGTTATCGCAGCGATGATGGGACCGTTTTGCTGGTCAGTATTGGCACTGTGGGTGACTCTTCGTGTGGCCGTTCCAATGCGCCTGCAAAAACAGATTGCAAAGAATCATTTATGGCTTTGCATGTGGACGGATCTATTTGCGGGATAGAAATATCCTATAATTTGGACAGTACTTTTTTGTTTCATGGACACTTGCCGGTCCGCAGCCATACCATCCGCGAAGTTTTGAATAAATTGTCGGCGACGCCAAATACAATCGAGCAAGTTTCCGCCGCCCAACCAATATTTCAGCATCAGGTCGGGTCGGCATTGGGCTGGGTTATGCCAATTAAAGATTGGGTAAGTAAAAATAAAGAAAGAAATGCGGAAATTGAGAAAATCGTTTCGGAATATTCTCGGTTGCCTATACCCGGACAAAAAGCGCTGGTTGAGAAAATACTAAGAAGCGCTGGCCGAACACTGACCTGTTCTAATCCCACACCCGCTGTTGTTGACGAACCTGTGCCCAGAAATCCAGAAACTAGTCCGGAGACTTCTAAAATTAATTCGTATTATCGAAAATCCCAGCCGATATCCTGGGTGCAGAAATTGATCACGGGTATTTGTCTGACTTCGGTGGGCGCCGCCGCAGGTTTCGCCGCGCTTGTTTCTTTGCAATCTTTGGCGGCGGTATGGCAAGCAGCCGTTCATGTAATTGGATTGGCAGCCACCGCAATTCCTGTTATGGCGGCGGGCATATTGAGCATGGTCGCTTTTCATAAAATAGATAAATCGATCCTTAAATGGAGCGGCAATAAAGTAGGACTTTTGCCGGTAGATAGAAGCGATCCTAGAAATTGCGATATGTATGTTCATCGATCTGACCGTTGGGCTTATGCCAAAATTGGCTGCGTTATGATTGTCGGCGCTGCCGGCACCATCGGTTTTATGCGTTGGGAAAATGGAAGAATTTATAACGCCGCGCAAAAATATTTATTGCCGGCGGAATCCTCGACCCCGCAACCGGCAAAACCGGAAAAGCAGAATGATTTCCAGCCCAAAATATTGCTGCCAAAAAATAGGGCCTTGTATCAGGCGCGATATGAAAGATGTTTATAAATATTTTTATAAAAAGGCCCATGGGGTAAATATATAAATTATGGCAAAACCAACCGCACAGAATTTACGTTATCCATTGCAAGAATTGCGGCCTGTTGCCGTGGCTGGCGATTCCAGTCCGATATTTTGGCAATGGACCTATACCAACGAGCACGATACTACGCGAACGATGTTGATCAGTCTGCATCCGGGCGGACAATTTTGCGGTTGGGAAATTTCCGGCACGCTGAACGATGCCGAACGCTATGCCATAATGCAAAAAATTCAGCAAGAAACAGAATCAAGTCCAGCTGCGTTGACATCTAACCAACCTAATGTGCGTCTGTCCTATAGGGCGGGAATAAACTTTATGTTAATGCCAAAACAGGAAATGTGGCAGATTTTGGAAGAATATTTTTCCGATGATCATGCGTTGTTTTGCGAAATTGGCAAAATTGGCCCCGCTGGCCGAAGACAACTTTACCGCGACCTGGATCGGAATATCGGTTGCTAAGCCTGAAGTAAAGCCCGCGCCTAAAAACGCTGCCGTTTGTAAGCAGGAACC
>SHNJ01000015.1 GCA_004295055.1 Alphaproteobacteria bacterium
CGAACGCGGTATGCTCGATACAGAGTTCCAGGCCATTAAATCAGAAATCAACCGCATGGCTGCCAGCACTACTTTCAATAACCAGCAAATCGTGAATTCATCGTTCAATTACGCGTGGGACACGGATTGGGTCAGTTTAACCGCTGGCATGATTTCCGACTTTACGATTTACAACACAGATGCCAATGCCAACTTTGATTGGTATGTAACAAATTATCTGGATGGTTCGATATATTTCACCGATCCAACCAACAATAAAAATTATGAAATTGTTGTCAGTGGCAGCCCATATTTTAACTCTGGAAACCTGACTTTTACTAGCCGTGCTACCTTTGCAGTCAATGAATTAATTCTTCAACCTGGCGGCGGCACTTCCCTTCGGGTGCCGGCCGGAAGCATTACGTTCAACGCTGGAGCGGATCTGAATCTGATCGATACCGGCAGCACAAACTATGTTTTCCGGGTTACTTCCGCTTCTTATTCATCACAATCCTATCGCGTTAGCACGGGCGCCTCCAATTCCATTATTTCTGCCAGCCTATTCGGGGTTTCTGCCGCAAATCTCGGATTATCCTCTGCCAATATCACCAGTATCGCCAATGCCGAAGCCGCCGCCACTGCGGCACGGATTGCGATCGATATGATTGCCAAAGGCCGTGCAGAAGTCGCCGCCGCGCAAAACCGGATGGAGGCATCCCAACAAAACAATGCCACTACCGCCGAGAATCTGGAACTTGCCCGTTCCTCGTATATGGATCTCGATGTTGCGGCGGAAATGTCTGTCTTTACCAGTAAACAAATATTGGTTCAGGCTGGCATAGCCATGCTTACTCAAGCCAATCAAGTGCCTAAAAATTTGTTGCGCTTATTTGATGCGGGAGGCGGCCGATGAGCCTTTCCATTAAATCCAATCAAGCCTCCAATATCGCTCTCCGAGCGCTCAATCAATCTGATCGGGCGATGACTGCCTCATTGTCAAAACTATCTTCCGGCTCCCGCGTCCAATCTGCCAGAGATGACGCCGCCGCTCTTGCCATCGGCTCCCGCCTCAAAGCCGAACTTTCTGCCCTAAAAACCGTGTCCAACAATGCCACCCAAGGCATTGCTATGCTGCAAATCGCAGAAGGCGCTTATGCCCGCGCCACCGACATGGTTATCCGCATGCGATCTCTCGCCACGCAGGCGGCTTCTTCCAATCTGTCCAACACCGAACGCGGTATGCTCGATACAGAGTTCCAGGCCATTAAATCAGAAATCAACCGCATGGCTGCCAGCACTACTTTCAATAACCAGCAAATCGTGAATTCCACAGTTACCTTGTCTTATGACCCTTCTTACATGCCCACCACTTACACGGACTATATTGCTGACTTCACAATATATGGAATTACCGGTATAGGCAGTCCTGGAGATTGGGTCATGGCTGGGAATAACGGCACATACAACTTTGTTTCCAACGTAACAGGTAAAACTTATTATGTGGATTACCATACCGCAATAGCGGCTGGCATTGTATCTCAAAATACGACAGCAGTTATATATGAAGCTGATAACATAACCGGCTTGCCCACCGGGGTCGTTGCGGGATCTTTTACCATACTTCAGGGAGCAGATGATGGCGGGGTTTTTGTAGCGCTTGACGAAGCTTTCAACAACACGTCGGCTGGAATGTTGGCGCAAAGTTTCAAAGTTTCCACCGGATCTACCAACAACTCTATCACTACCAATATTTTTGGAATTAGCGCGGCAAATCTAGGCCTATCCCAAGCCAGGATCAATACAGCCAACGATGCCAACAATGCTGCCTTAGCAGCCAAAGTTGCCATAGACCTTATAGCCAAGGCGCGGTCAGAAGTCGCCGCGGCGCAGAACAGGATGGAATCATCCCAACAAAATAATGCAAGCACCACAGAAAATCTTGAATTAGCCAGATCTGCCTATCTGGACTTGGACGTCGCATCCGAAATGTCTTCCTTTACCAGCAAACAAGTGTTAATCCAGGCTGGAATTTCCATGCTTGCCCAAGCCAATCAAGTGCCCAAAAATCTATTGAAATTATTTCAATAAAGTTTCTCTTGATTTATTATAAATGTCATTCCATATCGATAGGATGAACAAAGTCGATTTATATCCTTTGGCCGGATACGCCCAAACTGCCTTGGCAATTAAGCCTGCGGAATTTACGCTGACATCCGATTTTAAACCGGCTGGAGATCAACCGGCGGCAATTCAGGCTTTGTTAAAAGGAATTGAACAAGGTGAGCGCGACCAAGTGTTGCTGGGCGTTACAGGATCTGGCAAGACTTTTACAATCGCCCATGTTATCGCCCAACATAAACGTCCCGCGATTATTCTTGCTCCCAATAAAACATTGGCCGCGCAGTTGTATGGCGAGATGAAGGAATTTTTCCCGAATAACGCGGTTGAGTATTTTGTTTCTTATTACGATTACTATCAACCCGAAGCCTATGTACCGCGTTCCGATACTTATATTGAAAAAGAAGCCACGATTAACGAACAAATCGACAGGATGCGCCATTCCGCAACCCGCAGCCTGTTGGAACGGCGCGATGTGATTATTGTCGCATCGGTATCCTGTATTTATGGCATTGGATCGCTGGAAACATACAGCAACATGATTATCCCGGTTAAAACCGGACAGAAAATCGAACGCAATGCGTTGTTAAAACGGTTTGTGGAATTACAGTATAAACGCAACGATATTGACTTTTCCCGCGGCACATTCCGCGTGCGCGGCGACAATGTGGAATTATTTCCGGCTCACTATGAAGACCGCGCTTGGCGATTATCATTTTTCGGGGATGAAATTGAAGGAATTTTCGAATTCGATCCGCTGACCGGAGAAAAAATGGGCAAACTGGAAGAAATTTATGTATTTGCCAATTCGCACTATGTCACGCCGCGTCCAACATTATTGCAAGCTATTGAACAAATCAAAATTGACTTAAAGAAACGTTTGTCGGAATTGAACGCCGAAAATAAATTACTGGAAGCCCAGCGTCTAGAACAACGCACCACTTTCGATCTTGAGATGCTGGAAACGGTAGGTACTTGCGCCGGCATTGAAAATTATTCGCGTTATTTATCAGGACGCAAAGCTGGCGAGGCTCCCCCTACTTTATTTGAATATCTGCCAAAAGACTCTTTGGTTATCGTCGATGAATCGCATGTGACCATGCCGCAATTATCCGCGATGTATAAAGGCGATTTTGCGCGTAAAAGAACCCTGGCGGATTATGGATTCCGCCTGCCATCGGCGATGGATAACAGGCCATTGAAATTCGAAGAATGGGATGCGATGCGATCGCAAACCATTTACGTTTCCGCAACACCTGGGCCTAACGAACTTGCCAAAACTGGCGGCGCATTTATTGAACAAGTTGTGCGGCCAACGGGATTGGTCGACCCCCCATGCGAAATTCGCCCAACCAAATATCAAATCGACGATCTAATTGCCGAATGCAAAGCGGTTGCTTTGAGGTCGCAACGTGCGTTGGTTACGACCTTGACCAAAAAGATGGCGGAAAGTCTGACCGAGTATCTGACCGAAGCCGGATTAAAAGTGCGCTATATGCACAGCGATATTGAAACGCTGGAACGCATCGAAATCCTGCGCGATTTGCGCCTTGGGACATTTGATGTGTTGGTTGGAATCAATTTGTTGCGCGAAGGATTGGATATTCCAGAATGCGGTCTGGTCGCAATTTTAGATGCCGACAAAGAAGGTTATTTACGATCCCGCACGTCGTTAATCCAAACTATTGGCCGCGCCGCGCGGAATATTGACGGCAAGGCCGTTCTATATGCCGACGTAGTTACCAAGTCGATGCGCGAAGCGCTGGATGAAACTTCTCGCCGCCGCGAAAAACAATTAATATATAACAAGGAAAACGGCATCACGCCGGAATCGGTCCGTAAAAATATCAGCAATGTATTGTTAAGTGTTTATGACAAAGCCGATCACGTCGATATCGATCTTGGCGATGATCAGACGCCGCATCTGGTTGGAAAAGATTTGGGTAAATACCGCGAAGAATTGCATCAACGCATGCTTCTCGCCGCAGAGAATTTGGAATTCGAGGAAGCCGCAAGATTGCGAGACCAGTTGAAACGCCTTGATACTCAAGCGTTAGAAATTCCAAGCGGAATTTCCATTCAACAGGGTTCGGCACCGGTAAATTCAAAACGCCGGGCAAAACGCTAACGATGTCTTCTTGCCAAACACAATAGACTTGCTTTGGTCTCATCATCTGACGCGGCTGCCAATTGTATCAAAAATGGCCTGACCTTATTGGCGCAACGATGGCCAATTGGCAGCACCGGCGCTTTTGAAGGCGGAATAAAAGGCCTGCTTTCTTTTTCCTGGCACAGCGTGCCAACAACTGGACCATGATGATTTTTTACAATTGAAAAATATCGGCCGGCTTTTACTTCGGCAACGGCCAAATCATATCCTTTGGCATAACTGCTAATTTGATCCCGCTTATATTTTAGATATATCAGTTCCGTATCTGGCGCTTCGAAAACCAAATAATTATCGTCAAAACCATTTTCGGGTTCTGAACCAACTTGGCAATGCGTATATTGGAAATAAGTGCGGCTATAACGATGATAAACCAGGCAAACACCGGACTGCCGGGCAGCGGTCGGGGAATAGAAATAATGAAAATATTTCCTATTCCCCATGTCGCTTTGTCTTTAAGCCGCTTTGCGATTTTGTTTGGAATCGTTGGCGCTTGCTGGAATTTCCAAGGATTGTTCGCTGGTTTTGGATGCAACCGGACGCATTCCAACCGCTTGCGCGTCGAACACATATAAGCCAAGCACCGCGAAGAACGTGCCCAAAGCAACCGCATAGCCATACATGGGTTTGCCCATCAATACCAAATTGGTCATAATACCGCCGAGCATGAACACACAAGCCATGGCAGAAACCAAAATGATCGAGCGGCCATCGCGCCATTGCTGATAAAGTTTGCCTTGCGGCAGGGAATTGGTCTGAGTGATATTGGTTTCCATGTCTAAGCCTCGCTTTTTGAATTTTTCAGCTATTTCTATAACAGAAACAACGGCGCTCGTCAATAGGGCCGATACTCTGAAATAATAACATAACTAATTGTTATTAAAAGATATATGTTGTCCCCGTGGCGGGGTAAGAATCTGGCCTTCTTTAACCGCAATTTGCCCACGCAAGATCGTGGCCACCGGCCATCCCGTGACTTTCATTCCATCAAAAGGGGTCCAACCGCATTTATACGCCATGTTCTTATGATCGATTTTCTCCACGCGGTTTAAATCGACCAGCACTAAATCCGCATCAAATCCGGTTTCAATTTTTCCCTTATTTTGAATATTCCAAATGCGCGCCGGATTGTGCGACGTCAAATCCACCAATTTTTGCAAAGACAATTTCCCAGCCGCGACATGATTCAACATCAGCGGCAATAATGTTTGCACACCCGGCATGCCGGAATGGGATTGCGGATAATGATGTTGTTTTTCTTCATGCGTATGCGGTGCATGATCGCTGCCGATCATATCGACAATTCCATTTTGCAACGCCTTCCATAACGCATCTTGGTGTTTTTGATCGCGAATCGGCGGGTTCATCTGCGCATAGGTTCCAAGCCGATCATAACATTCTGGCGCAGCCAGCGTTAAATGTTGCGGGGTGACTTCGACTGTTGCGATATCGCGATTCTTACCCAGCAGTTCCATTTCCTGCGCAGTGGTTACATGCAATACATGCACCGGGCGATTCCCGGCGGCACGCGACGCGTTCAACAATCTTGTGGTGGCCTTCAATGCGGTTTCTTCATCGCGCCAAATGGGATGAAAGCGCGGATGCGCGCCATCAATCGCGATTTGCTTGCGCTCACGCAACCGCGGTTCGTCTTCTGCATGCACGGCAACGCGCTTTTTGCCGTTTTTCAAAATCGAGGTTAGAACTTCATCATCTTCAACCAGTAACGACCCTGTCGACGATCCCATAAATATCTTTACACCGGGACAGCCGGGCAAATTTTCCAATTCGTTCAACTGGCCTACGTTTTCCTTGGAACCGCCAATAAAAAAAGCATAGTCGCAATAGGTGCGCCCCTCCCCTGCCTTTATTTTTTCCTGGTGCAGTTCGCGCGTCAAGGTCAATGGCACGGTATTTGGCATTTCAAATATGCCGGTCACGCCGCCCAAGATCGCTGATTTGGTTCCTGTCGATAAATCTTCTTTATGTGTCAGGCCAGGTTCACGGAAATGCACTTGCGTGTCAATCACGCCGGGCAATACATGTAAATTTTTTGCTTCTAAAATCTTAACCGCTTTGGCCGAAGATAAATTGTCCACCGCGGCAATTTTCTCGCCTGTAATGCCAATATCGGCCTGTACCACGCGGTCCGGTAAAACCACCGTTCCGCCTTTGATTAAAAGGTCAAAAGAATTCATAAGATATATGTAGAGGATTCTGACTTAAAAAAGAAGGGGCAAATAAAAAATCTAAGCTGCCTTAGCATAAGAGCCCATCATGGCCACTTGTTCGTATAAATCGAAATAACGACGTACTACGGATTCTTGGCTATAGGTGGAATGATAGGTACGTTGCGCATTTTGCGCCAGCCGTTTACGCAACACATCATCGGTTAAAATATTGCGCATCGCATCGGCAAGTTCGCCGACATTGTCGATCGATACCAGCAATCCATCTTGGTCATGGGTAACAATGCTTTTTGGCCCTTGCGAGGCGGCGGCCACTACCGGACATCCTTGCGACCAGGCCTCCAGAATAACAATGCCAAATGGTTCATAACGCGATGGCAAAACAAATAAATCCGCCTCGCGCAGCAAAGCCTGATGATCGGTACGCCAGCCCAGAAACCGCACCCGATCGGCCAACTTCAGATCTTCCGCCAACTGAGTTAATGGTTTGCGCAAATCGCCCTCTCCGGCGATCCATAAATATGCGTCCGGAACATCCACCATCGCTTGCAACAAAATATCTTGCGCCTTGCGAATATGCAGCCGTGCGGTCGATAAAATAACTTTGGCGTCTTCTGGCGTATCGAATTGCGCCCGGGTAATCGGCGCGGTCGGTTTTAACATCGCAAAAGGCGGAATCACATGTACTCGATCGCTAGACCAACCAGCGTCCAAGGCATGACGCTTCATATCATTGGTCAATGCAACAACGTGGTCGCAAGTTTGGTAATATTTCATATCGTGATATCCGCCCAGCCAGCCAATATGCACAAAAGGTTGGCGCATGGTTGGCAGCGGAGTAAATTTAGTCGCACGGTTCATCCAGGTTTGCACAATGTGCGGACGGAAATTTTTAATTTCTTCGCGCATCACGAAACGGCTGCGCCAATCCAGCCATCCGCCAAATTGCAAGGCGGTCACATCGACCCCGCCTTTTTCCAATAATTCCAGGCGTGATAAATAAGGGCGCATTACCGCTTTTTGAACAATCGAAATCGGGGCTTTTTGGTAGTTTTTTATCGCGAGGATCAGTTCACCGAAAAATAATTCGGCCCCTCCGTGTTCGGCACCAGCTATGACTTGTAGTACACGCATACCCTTCTTTAAACTCCACCCTGCTCTATCGGTTAACCCGAATATTAAGTTTAATGTCTTATTATCTGTCCGGATGATAGCGGAAAAGGAAATAAAAATCCAGACTAAAAAAGGATGTATTTTAGGTAATTTTATAAAAAATTATTTAATATCAATGTTTTATATAGGAAACAAATCATTATTTCAGCGATTTTATCGTATCACTCTCCTGATACATTATTTGCCCTATATGGCTTCAAATGCGGCGGCGGCCCGATCCCAGGTCCAGGCTTGTTGAAGACGGATTGCATTCCGGTGCAATTCCATCCAATGAGTATCATCTTGCAAAATACGAATGGCGCGCCCTGCGAATTCCTCGTCACTATGCGCCACATATCCGGTCTGCCCATCCACCACACGTTCGGCAACACAGCCGACCGGTTGCACGATCGCGGGGACACCCATCGCTTGCGCTTCGCCAACCGCCAGGCAGAAAGTTTCACCCACATCGCCGCGATATAACAACGCGCGGGATGAATACAATTCTTCGCGCAATTGTGGCTTTGCTATGGGATCGCGCAAAATGACCCCCTTGTTTTGCATAGCGCGAGCCGCATTCAATACCGCTTCCATTTTATCGCCCAATTTTGTTCCTTGCGCTTTATACGTAGAAGCGCCGGAAAAAATATGCAACTCCGCCTGTGGCAAAGCCGGATGAATATAGTTTTGCCAAATTTGCAGTAACCAATCGAGTGAACGCAGAGGATTCGATGTAAAAATTACTTTTGGTGACGGAGCGTTGATGCGCTCTGTTGCGCCTAAAAAATCTTTTGATATGCCGTATGGAATAATAATTCGAGAATTCGGCTTAAGCCAAGGCGG
This sequence comes from Alphaproteobacteria bacterium, assembly GCA_004295055.1. Lineage (NCBI taxonomy): Bacteria > Pseudomonadati > Pseudomonadota > Alphaproteobacteria > Alphaproteobacteria bacterium. The sequence goes on from SHNJ01000015.1 coordinate 8,449, forward strand.
AGCAAAGGGCGGATATGTATCGGCATGATGCTGGCCGGAAAATACGATGCTGGGCCGATACCGGGCGATACGATGGAAATAGCGGAATTTCAAAAGATAATTAGCCGGATTATGAATCCAGAATATACGGCGTTTTATATCCGGCATTAAATCGATCAATTGCCAGCCGCGATTGGCAACATACACATCCGCATCTTGCGGCCACGGCGCGCCAAGCGGCCGCCACGAAACACCATTGTGATCCAACGGCGCCAGGCATTTATTGCGTACACTGATTTTGTGACCGCGTTTTGCCAACGCCTCGCACATCGAAATGAAAGCCGATTCCGCACCGCCCAATGGCCCTCGCTCGATACTTTGCCCATCGAAGACAATCGATTCATCGGCAAACAAAAAATGCGCCATTATTTTTCTCGTATAATTTTAAATAAGATAATAAGGGGAATAGCCCTGCGCACGCGGCAATTACCACGCCATAACCGCCTTCGCGCCAGCCGCCACGCAGCACATAACATTTGAAGAAACGGGAAAAAAACCGGCGGATTTGCGTAGCTAAATTTCCAACCGATTCGCCGCGGTTCAGTTTGTCTTGCCAATCCAGCGCCCGTAACGCGGCGTAACGATCAAGACGGCGAATCGTATCGGACAAATCTTTATCGACATAATGTATCAATCGGTTTTGCAACAGATGGCCTTTTCTGCCATTCCAAGTTAGGGATGGGTGTACGCGTTCCTGGCCCCAAATTTTTGCATTTCTGCGGAATAACCCGCCATAAGCCGGCTTTCCAAACGATCCGCCCCAACCATGCCGTACCAAACGCGCGCCAATGTAATTATCTACCGGGATAAAATAATAATCCGCCGCGCCGGACCCGGCCGCATTTTTCATCTCTATGCCTAATTCAGATGATGCGCGTTCATCCGCATCGATTTCAAAAATCCAATCGCCGCTGCAAGCTTGAATGCCGGTATTGCGCCGCTCGCCTTCGATGTCCCAACTACCCTCGACAAGTTTGGCGTTATGTTTTTGGGCGATGGATTTCGATCCGTCCGTGCATTTATCCAGTACTACTACAATTTCATCGGCAAATTTTAATGTGGCCAAGCAATCCGCCAATTGTTTTTCCTCGTTATGCACAACAACAAGCGCGCTGATACTCATGCAGCGGCCTTTGCTTGGATACGTTGCCATAATTGCCGCGCCGAACCTTCGACCACATCCACCGACAAACTGGTCATCAACGAATCTTGTTTGCTGGAATCAAATGTCGGGCTGTAGACTAATTCTTCATATGTTTCTTCGGTTTGCGCAAAAGCAACTTTACCTTTGCCCGACGGCCATGGCCCATAATTATGAACCGGACTTGGCCCAAATAAGCCGATTACATTGGCGCCGCTCGCCGCCGCAATATGCATTAATCCGGAATCATTGCCGATATATAAAGAAGATTTTTGAAAAATTGCGGCGCAGGTAAGCAAATCCGGCTTGCCAATCAAATCTAACACCGGCCAGCCGGCTAAACTATCCAACATAGGTTGTGCCTGAGGCCTTTCATGCGCGGCGCCAAAAATTGCAATATTCGCGCCTGGAAAAATTCCATTCTGACCGGTCAGTCGTTTTGCCAGTTCCGCAAAACGATCTGCCGGCCACATTTTTCCGCCCCAATTCGCCGTGGGCGCAATACACAGCAATGGTTTTTCGCCAAGGCCCGAAATCAGCGTCTTTGCCTTTTGTATATTTTCGTCGCCAATCCACAGTTTCGGCACCGGCGGCGGATTGATGCCAATCAAATTTCCCATATCCTGCACACGATGCAAATTCGGATCAGTTTTTTTGTTAATGATCCGTTTGTTGGCACGCAAGAAATATGACAAGGCGGAACGGCGCAGATCGATCACATAATCCCAACGCGTGCCGACGGTTTGCCGCCAAAGATCTATCCAATGACCGGCGTAAGGTTTTTTCTCCACGACGATAATTTTTTCAAGATTGGGAACGGTTTTGAAAATTCCCGCCGCTGGCGCGCCGCACGCAATCGTCACCTGAATTCCCGGGTTCTGAGCAATTATATGGTTCAGTAAACCGGTCGATAAAACCGCATCGCCAATCCGGGTTGAGGTAATAAAAAGCAATTTCATGATTATTTTGTCCATTATGCGCCCCTAATTAACCATAAAAGCTTGTTTTTCGCTATTTTTTAATCTTGTGTCTGAAAAAGATATTGGTTATATTCCGGCCGAGGGTGAAAATGAATAGTAATAATAGTCCCAAAAAATTGGCGACCGATTTATTGGCAGATGCCGAGTACTTTGTCACTCGCGAGGTTTTCCGCGTCACCATGGCAAAACCCGGGGATGCTTTTCCTCAGATAGAGCGCGATTTAATCACCGGTAATAATACCTTAAAAAAGACAACCGCCAAACCAGGCGATGTCATCATATTGCGCAAGGACAAGGGCGAATGGGTATTTCATGAATTTGTGCCTGGTCCTATGGTGCCAAAATTATACAGCGAAATTACCACCAATAGTAAAGATGAACATTGCGTTCGCGGATTAGTACGCGCTGTTTTCGTATTCAGTCCTATGACTATTATTGTACCTTATGCCAATCAGCAGCAGAACAATGATGGATGTTTCTTATGCCAAACTGGCACAAGAGATATAAGAGTTTTAAAACCATCCGAATTTGATGAAAAATACCTTTCATTTAATTGCGATCAATATGGAAGGCCCGCCCTAAGAAACAGAAAATCCGATTTAGGTCCCATCCCAACAGAAGATTTATCAGAGCATTCTTCCGTATGGACAGAGTTTGATCGCAAATCCATGGTTGTTATCGATGATCGAATTTTTGAATCGTCCCCGGATAACCCGCCACCCGCTTTATACCGCCGCAAAAATAGCACCACGATCTGGCGCGCAAGCCCTATTCAAGCCAAACATTACATACAAGAATTAGAAGCCAGCGAAGATCTTGCCGGTACTCCCACGCGTTCATATCGTGATATGGAATTATGGTGTTTGCCATCGGCGGATGGAACGAAATATCATATAGTACCCAAAGATCAATTAAAACAAGGATTCACAATTGATGCTGAAAATACAGACCAAATTACCGGCGCAGCCTTATTTCAGGCTGTAAGAATACGCCGCCCTTTTATATATCATTCTGCAGATGGAAGTCAGCATATACGAGATGCCGGGGATGTCGCTGTATTGCGTTATATGAATGGTGAAGTTCATTTTATACCCTGGAAGTTATTTACCAAAAATTGCATGCTGTATGATCCCCATCGGGACCCGGTCAAATCTAAAAAACATTCTGCAATTCCTAGTGGCCCAGTTTCAGTTGCGGATGACTTGGTATATAGGTTGGGAATCGCGCCAAATATGAAAATTCGCTAGTTTCCATTGACATTATACTTGGCAATTCTATTGTTATTATAGGTCAATATGTCTCCTATCCTCCTTCCCAACCGCCAAATTATTTCCGTATCCGGAGTCGATGCAAAATCATTCCTGCAAGGTTTGATCAGCAACGATATCGAACAAGTCAGCGGCGATAAATCCATTTATGCGGCGTTTTTATCGGCGCAAGGGAAGTTCCTGCATGATTTATTTATTTCCAGCCGGGATGGCGAGTATTTAATAGATTGTGAATCCGCGCGCGCGGCGGATTTGGTCAAACGCCTGACCATGTATAAATTGCGCGCGCAAGTGGATATTAAGAACCGCGCCGATGATTTTGCCATTATGGCAGTTATGGACGGAAAATCCGATTTGCCGCAACATAATGGCGAAACTGTAAGTTATGAGAATGGGATTCTTTACCGCGATCCAAGATTGGCGGACATTGGCTGGCGAATGATTCTGCCGAAAAATAAACTGCCCACCAGCAGCGATTTTTATGAATATGATTACGTCCGCGCCAAATTGGGATTGCCGGATGGCAGCCGCGATATGGAAATTGACCGGGCGATTATTCTGGAAAACGGATTTCAAGAATTGAACGCGATCGATTGGCAAAAAGGCTGTTATGTCGGCCAGGAATTGACAGCGCGCACTAAATATCGCGGCTTGGTGCGTAAACGCCTGTTGCCATGCGAAGTTACAACCGGTGTAAATGTTCCGGAGTTTGGCACCAAGATAGAATTGCGCCTGCCCGATGGCATGAAAATTGACGCCGGCGAAACCCGTTCCGCCATACAGGGCAAAGATGGCGATCCATCGCTAGTACTGGCGTTGTTACGGTTGGAACATGTGATGCAGCCGCATGAATTTTATACCGGCAACATCGTATTACGGCCATACATTCCGCACTGGATGCGATTGCCAGAACAAGAATCCGAAGAAATGTAACTTTATGCCGCCCGGCGTTTTGCCGATTTGGCGGATGATTTCGATTTCTGTTTCTTCCGGCCGGCAGTCGTCAAACGAATTACTTTTTTACCATTGGCAATCTTAGGCGCTTTTTTGGCAGCTGATTTTTTTGCTTTATTTCTTAAGGTTGCTTGCGCGGCCGCCAAGCGTGCCACTGGAATCCGGTAAGGCGAGCAGGAAATATAGTTCAAACCGGATTTTTCAAAAAACTGGATTGAATTCGGATCGCCGCCATGTTCGCCGCAAATGCCGATTTTCAAGTCTTTACCGGTTGCGCGGCCGCGTTCCACCGCGATTTCAACCAATTCGCCAACGCCGATCTGATCTATGGTTACGAATGGATCGCGCGGAAAAATATTATACCGCTGATATTCCGGCAGGAAACTGCCGGAATCGTCACGCGACAATCCAATCGCGGTTTGGGTCAGATCATTGGTGCCGAAACTGAAGAATTCGCATCCAGCATTTGCGAGATCGCCGGCACGCAAGGCCGCGCGCGGCAATTCAATCATCGATCCAATCGTATAAGGCACTTTGGCTGATTTTTCGCTAAACACCTGCTCGGCGGTGGTTTTAATCAATCTCTGAATAATGGAAAATTCTTGTTCGGTAGCCACCAGCGGAATCATAATTTCCGCAATCGGCGGCTTGCCGGATTTTTGCTTGGTTTCCAATGCCGCTTCGATAATGGCACGCACTTGCATCGCGTAAATTTCAGGATAGACGATCGCCAAACGGCATCCGCGCAAGCCCAGCATCGGATTGATTTCTTTCAATTGATGCACCCGGTCGCGCAGCGCATCTTCATCGACACCCGATGCCGCGGAAACCTCGGCAATTTCCTTTTCGCCATGCGGCAAGAATTCATGCAATGGCGGATCCAACAAACGAATCGTCACCGGCAATCCGGCCATTTCGCGGAAAATTCCAACAAAATCGGCGCGCTGCATCGGCAGCAATTTGGCCAGCGCCTTTTGCCGTTCTTCTTTGGTTTTCGATAAAATCATTTCGCGCATCGCGGCGATACGGGTTCCTTCGAAAAACATGTGTTCGGTGCGGCATAAACCAATGCCTTCCGCGCCAAACCCTCGCGCAATCTTGGCATCCTGCGGCGTATCGGCGTTGGCGCGCACATTCAACCGGCGCGTATCATCCACCCAGCGCATAATGGTGGCAAATTCCTTGGTCATTTCCGGCTGCAACATCGGCACGGAACCGGCGATAATTTCACCAGTGGTGCCATCGATGGTGACGAAATCGCCAGCGCGCAAGGTTTGATTCGATGCGGTTAAGGTACCGTTGTGATAATCGATTTTGATCTGGCTGGCGCCAACAACGCAAGGCCGTCCCATACCGCGGGCAACCACCGCCGCGTGGCTAGTCATCCCGCCGCGCGTGGTGACAATACCCTTGGCGGCGTGCATGCCGTGAATATCCTCGGGGCTGGTTTCAATCCGCGCCAAAATGACATTTTTGCCCTTATGGGTCAGATCTTCGGCTTCATCCGCGGAAAAGCTTAGAATGCCGGATGCCGCGCCGGGCGAAGCCGGCAATCCCTTGCCCAAAACATTTTTCTGCGCGTTGGGATCAAGGCGCGGATGCAGCAATTGATCCACCGATTGCGCATCGATACGCAAAATCGCTTCTTCCTTGCTGATAATTTTTTCCGACACCATTTCCGCTGCAATACGAATCGCCGCAGCTGCGGTGCGCTTTCCAGACCGTGTTTGCAGCAAATATAGCTGATCGCGTTCGATGGTGAATTCAATATCCTGCATGTCGCCGTAATGTTTTTCCAGCAAAGTGCGAACGCGCTGCAATTCTTTATAAATGGCCGGCATCGCTTCTTGCATGGAAAGACCGCGCGTCATCATAGGCTGCGCATTTTTTGGGCTTTTGCCATGGCTGCAAGCATGATCTTTTTCTTGTCTAATGGGTTGCGGCGTGCGAATTCCGGCAACCACATCCTCGCCTTGCGCATTGATCAAATATTCGCCGTATAAAAGATTCTCGCCGGTCGATGGATTGCGGGTGAAACAAACGCCAGTGGCGCAATCGTCGCCCAAATTGCCAAACACCATCGATTGCACCGTCACCGCCGTGCCCCATTCTTCGGGAATATGGTGGATTTTACGGTATGTTTTAGCGCGCGCATTTTGCCAGGATTCAAACACCGCGCCAATCGCGCCCCATAATTGTTCGGCGATATCTTGCGGAAATTCCCGCCCCGCGCGGCGTTTTACCAAGGCCTTGTAATCCGCCACAATCGCTTTCATTTGCGGCGCGGTCAAATCCGTATCGCGCGCCACATTGGCCGATAATTTATGATGATCTAGCACTTGTTCAAACTCGTGATGATCGATATGCAGCACCACATTGCTGTACATTTGAATAAAGCGGCGATAACAATCATAGGCAAAACGTTCATCATGCGATTGTTTCACAAGACCGAATACGGTGCGATCGTTCAATCCCAGATTCAATACCGTATCCATCATGCCAGGCATGGATACGCGCGCGCCGGAACGCACCGAAACCAGCAATGGATTGGCATTATCGCCAAATTTTTTCCCGGTCGCTTTTTCAACCGCGGATAAAGCCATCGAAACCTGATCGACCAAATTTTTCGGATAGGATTTATTATTATCGTAAAAATAACAGCAAGTTTCGGTGGAAATGGTAAAACCTGGCGGCACGGGTAAACCCAATTTGCACATTTCCATCAAATGCGCGCTTTTCCCGCCCAGCAATTCGACGCGCGCCGCGTCATTTGCGGCCGGTAAAGATTTTATTTTCCGGTCAAAACCGAAAACCCAGATTTTATTTTTGTTACTGTTGGCGGAAGCGCGGAAAGAAGCCATGAGAACCTGCCGGTGTTAGGAATTATGCAAGCCATTCTAATAATTCCGCATGGCCGGTAGCAAGGATAATGTCGCCCTTACCCCCGGCCATAAACATAATAAATCATTGCAAAACCAATATTTTCCGTGGCGCAAAGTAGTTGCCGAAGGTCCAGTTCTTGTATAGACTCGATCTTTGTGACTAAGGGTACAATATAAATGATAGAACATTTAGGATCACAAAACGAACCGTCCTCGTGGCAGAAATTAAGAATTATCTGGAATCAGCCCAATATACTTGGGCTTCCGGCCAGGATTTTATGCGCATTATGGTTAGTTTCATATACGGCAATATTGGGTTTTAGTTTTGCAACCATCACATCTCTTGCCGCGGGACCCACACTGGGGTTTATTTTTCCAGTGCTCGGCGCCGCCGCTTCATGCGGATTCTTGACCTATAAATTACGGTTCAATCCCCATGTAGAAAATTCTATCAATCCGCCAACGCTAAGATCAATTACTTTACCCAGACCATTCGATAGATATTCTTTGCCTTATTGCCGGGCGCCGCGTTCCACAGGCACTCGCCATGCTGGCCAGGATCGTTCCCCTGCCGCAGTTTCACGGGTGCGGGGATAAGATGACACGCCTTCTCATCAAGACCTTGTTAAGTACGGCGGCGATTTCACTCGGCATGGGATTTTTTACCAATAGAGTTTTAGAAATGACGAAAACTTTATTTTATAGCGCAGCAATATACTATATTGCGCATATGGGCAGAAACAAAAGAGACGCGTTAGAAATAGTATCAGTACCAGTTAACAATTATCCAAATCCCTCAGAACCTCCAGTAACCATTAGACGGGCAACCGATCTACAAGCAGGGTTTAGAGTACCTGCGCCTTTTAAACCAACGAGCATATTTGAGGTAGATGGCTCTGAACCCACACCATCTGAATGTATACCGGAAGATGACTATACTCCGCCGACTTCATTTCATTTTATTTCAACTTCCGCAACAACACAGCAACCGCCAACAGGAAATGAAGCAGCACCATATCAGTTTTGGAGTACGCCAGGACCATGTCGGGTTCAACCCAGCATTATTGATCTTGAAGCCGCCAAAAAGCCTCTGCCCGCAAAATTAGCGGAAAGAATAAATAATGCCGATTGGTCGCAATTGGCGCCTGTCGCAACTCAACCGGCAACAGGTAATGAGGCTACATTTCAAACGGAGCTGCCTAATTATACGCCAAAACCAATTCAAGATCGTGGCGCATTAATGGATGAACAAACAAGGCGGAATCTAAATCGCGAATATGTAAGGTAAATCAGCCTTCGATTTTGGAAAAATCGGCAATCGTGTCGATAGTTGCGCGGATTTGATTTAACAGGCGCAAGCGATTGTCGCGGATTTCAGGATCTTCCGCATTCACCTTTACATTGTCGAAAAATTCATCCAGCGGCGCACGCAGTTGCGACAAGGTCTGAATCGCCTCGCCAAATTTGCCTTGTTCGATCAAACGTTCGGCTGGGGCATAATTTTTCTGTAAAATCTCGAATACTTTGATTTCCGCAGGTTGTTGCAATAACCGGCTGTCGGCGGCGGCGCCATAATCGCGTTTGTCCTTGGCGGCTTCGGCCTTGACGATATTGGCGGCGCGGCGATAGGCAGCAAGCAGTTGCTGGCCTTCGGTTGCGGATAAATATTTCTGCACCGCTTCGGCGCGCTGTACGGTTTTACGTAAATCGCTTTCTCCGTCCAGCGACAATACCGATGCCACCACATCGTGACGAATGTCTTTGTCTTTCAAATAGACTTTCAGACGATCATCAAAGAATTCGATGACTTCATCGCATAATTTTTCTTCGCCCAATTTAATATCTTCCAATTGTTCGGCATAATTTTGATATACGAGGCCAATCAATGGACGCAAGTTTAAAGAAACATTATTTTCCAAAATAATACGGATAATGCCAAGGCATGCACGGCGCAGCGCAAATGGATCTTTCGATCCGGTCGGTTTTTCGCCAACCATGAAAAATCCAACCAGCGTATCGATTTTATCGGCGAGCGCCAACGCGATGGACAAAGGCTGTTTTGGAATTTCATCGGCCGGACCCAGCGGGCGGTAATGGTTGGCGATGGCATCGGCAATGGCAGTACTTTCGCCTTCGGCCTTCAAATATTCGCCGCCCATATATCCTTGCAATTCTGGAAACTCGCCGACCATGCCGGTCACTAAATCGGCTTTGCACAATAAGGCTGCGTCCAATGCTTCGACGGGATTTGCGCCGGTTTTATCCGCCAGAGCCCTGGTAATATTGGACAAGCGGGTTGCTTTTTGACCAATCGTGCCCAATTTCGCGTGGAACACGATATCTTTTAATTTTGGCAAACGATCTTCCAAACGTGTTTTGCGGTCCTGATCCCAGAAAAATTTGGCATCCGACAAGCGCGCGCGCAATACGCGCTCATTGCCGGCGATAATGGTTTTTCCGCCATCTTTCGCGTCAATATTCGCCACGAACGCAAATTTATTGGCCAACGTGCCGTCCTTGTTCAACAGCGAGAAATATTTTTGATGTTGGCGCATGGATGTGATCAGCACCCGATCCGGCACACTCATAAATTCAGCATCAATTGTGCCCACCAGAACCACCGGCCATTCCACAAGACCAACGACTTCTTCTAAAAGACCGATATCGTCGCGCACCGTTAGGCTCAGTTTCTTCGCGGCAGCCTCTAAACCTGCTTTAATTTTCTCTTTCCGTGCTTCGCGGCTTAGAACAACACAAGCGGATTCCAATTTTTTCTGATAATCGGCAAAGTTTTTCACCGCGAACGGTTTGCCATCACTCATAAAGCGGTGGCCCAGCGTATTCGATCCAAATGTAACTTGCACGCCATTGGTGAAATCTACCGATCCCACTAATGACTTGTCGTCCAACACCGCACAAACCGAACGTAATGGGCGCACCCAGGTTTTTTGCGATCCGCCCCAGCGCATGGATTTCGGCCAATCAAATTCCGCAACTAGTTTTTGTACAATACCAGGCAAAATATCGGCGACCGGCATAGCAGGCTGTTTCATCTGGCAAAAATAAAAATCGCCTTTGTCGGTTTTACGCACTTCCGCGTCTTCGATTTTTTTCAATCCAGTCGATTTCAGAAAACCTTGAATTGCTTGATCCGGCGATCCAACGCGCGGGCCCTTGCGTTCTTCGGATTTTTCCGGGCGTGACGCCGGCAATCCATCCGCAACCAAAGTCAAACGACGTGGCGTTGTATGATGGACGATGGATTTCACAGTCAAATCGTTGGCAGCCAGTTGCGCGGTAAAAAATGCCTGTAAATCCTCGCCAGCTTTCGCTTGCATCCGCGCTGGGATTTCTTCGGAAAATAATTCTAATAAAAATTCGGCCATGATTATCCTACCGCGCGGCGTTTTTCAGGTTTCGCATTCGCCTCGTCCGCCGGATTTTGAGTTTTTACCCAGGCTTCGCAGCATTTTTTGGCCAGTTCCCGCACCCGGCCAATATAAGCAGCGCGTTCAGCGACTGAAATCACCCCGCGCGCATCGAGCAAATTGAAACGGTGCGACGCCTTGATACATTGATCATAGGCTGGCAGCGCAAGACCGGCCGCCAATAAATTAGTGCATTCCAATTCCGCAGCCTGAAAATGTTCGAACAGCATTTCGGTATCGGCATGCACGAAATTATGCGCGGAAAATTCTTTCTCTGCCTGTAAAAACACATCGCCATATTTCAACGGTACCGGCGATTTTGGATGATTGAACGGCAAATCGTACACATTTTCATATCCCAGCACATACATGGCTAGGCGTTCCAAACCATAAGTCAATTCCGCCGAAACGGGATTGCATTCGATCCCGCCGACTTGTTGAAAATAAGTGAACTGGGTGACTTCCATCCCATCGCACCACACTTCCCAGCCAAGGCCGGAAGCGCCCAATGTCGGGCTTTCCCAATCGTCTTCGACAAAACGGATGTCATGATTTTTCAAATCGAAACCCAGCGCCGCGAGCGATCCCAAATATAGATCCTGCACATTTTCCGGCGATGGTTTCATGATCACTTGATATTGATAGTAATGTTGCAACCGGTTCGGGTTTTCGCCATACCGTCCATCCGACGGGCGGCGCGATGGTTGCACATACGCCGCAAACCATGGCTTCGGGCCAAGCGCGCGCAAAGCGGTTGCGGGATGAAAAGTGCCAGCGCCCATTTCCATGTCATAGGGTTGCAAAATGGCGCAACCTTGCGCCGACCAATAATTTTGCAGCGCTAAAATAATATCCTGGAAACATTCCGGTTTTTGCATTTTCAATCAATCCTGCTGGGCATTGCATGTATGCGGCAAGCTTACATAAGCCTTGCATTTATCGCAATATTGTAAATCGGTGGAAATCGGCTTCTTAGGCTGATTTCTGGTGGGTTTGGATGCCGGAAATAACATTCGCCAACCCACATAAATCAGAACGCCCAAAAGAATATATCGCAAAAACGTGCCCATGGCCGGACTTTATTCGCCCCCGGCCTTAAAATCAAGGCTGCCGCCAGCACGAATAATATCCTGTGCTATAGGCGTATAAGATCCGTCTTCCGCATGCAACACCAAGCCTGGCAATAAGCGGGTTTTCCCGCTTTGTCCGCGCGCGGCCCGTATAATGACGCGCTTTGCGGCCATGCCTTGTTTTGGCCAAAGCGGAACAATGTCGGTTGTCCATTCTGGCGATGGGATAAGAGCCAAAATTTCCGCCAGCCGGTCGGCGCGGTGAATCATGGTCAACGTGCCTTTTGGATTTAAATGCCTGGCGCAAAATTCCATCCATGTTTTTAAATCGGCGCTGCTTTCCACATTCGCCGCCGCCTTGATCGGATCGGGCGATGGATCGGCGGATGCAGCGGATAAATATGGCGGATTGGTCAAAATATGATCGAAACTTTGCATTTGCAGCAATTCATTTTGCGCAGCGATATCGGCGTGAATAAACTGAATCGGCAAATCGAACTTGTTAAGGATTTTATTTTCTTCCGCCAACTCCACCAATAATTTTTGACTATCGATGCCAACCAGGCCTTCCGGCATAACATTATTTTTGCGCGCGCGCGCCAAAACGCAAAATCCGGCCGTACCGACCCCGCATCCCACATCCAATATCCTCATGCCATTTTGCAAAGTCACGGCCGCAGCCAAAAGAATCGGGTCGATCGCAACCCGGTATCCGGCGGCAGGTTGGGTTATTTTAACGCTGCCATCCAGTATCGTATCGACGCTAAGGGCGCGCACCAAGTTCACAAAAGGGTTGGTTTTCAAATTCATAGGGATTCCTGCCTCTTTTATACCCATTTTCCGCCTTTAACCGCAAGGCCAGCTGTGCTATGCGAATGCCATGGAAAATAAGACTTTCCCCCAAATTGCCTATCCCGATTTTGAAAAAGTCGATATCCGCGTCGGCACGGTTATAGAGGCATCCCCGCTCGAAGGCGCGCGCAAGCCTGCTTATTGCTTAAAAATAGATTTTGGGCCGCAAATTGGCGTTAAACAAAGTTCGGCGCAGATTACCAAACATTACAGCGCCGAATCCTTGATTGGCAAACAAGTATGCGGCGTCGTGAATTTTCCGCCGAAAAAGATCGCCGGTTTTGAATCTCAAGTTTTAGTATTGGGTTTTGCCGATGAAAATAGCGATGTCGTCGTTATAAGGCCGACTGTTCCCGTTCCCAATGGCATGAAGTTATTTTAAATGACCGCCGCACCCGCCCTGAAACAACCAATCCCGCCATCCGTTATCGAACGGCTGCAACAATATTTGACAACGGACTTGCAATCGGTGAATACCGAAATTATCGCGCGGATGCAAAGCGAAGTGTCATTGATCCCGCAAATGGCGGCGCATTTGATCGCTGCCGGCGGGAAACGTTTGCGGCCGATGTTGACCCTCGCATCGGCGAAATTATGCCAATATAAAGGCCAAAATCATATTACATTGGCTGCGGCCGTTGAATTCATTCACACCGCCACATTGCTGCATGACGATGTAGTGGATGACAGCAAAAAACGCCGCGGCCGCGATACGGCAAACGCCGTATGGGGCAACAAATCCAGCGTTTTGGTCGGCGATTTTTTGTTCAGCCGGTCATTTCAACTGATGGTCGGCGCGAATTCGATCGAAGTATTGAGAATTCTGTCCAACGCGGCGGCGATTATTGCCGAAGGCGAAGTGCATCAATTACTGACCGCAAATAATCTTGCCACAACCGAAGCCGATTATCTGCGGGTTATCAGCGCGAAAACAGCTGCCTTATTTGCGGCCGCATGTGAAATCGGCGCGGTAATTGCCAGCCGACCGGCGGCTGAACAAGAGGCCCTATATAATTACGGATTGAACCTGGGGCTGGCATTTCAAATTTCCGACGACGTCTATGATTTCACGGGCCTGCCAGGCAAAGAAGCCGGCGACGATTTCCGGGATGGCAAAGTTACTTTGCCGCTGATTTTGTCTTTTGCAAAATCCGATGAAAATGAAAAACAATTCTGGAAACGTTGTATCGAACAGCAAGATTTTACTGCGGACGATTTTAAAACGGCTTTAAAAATATTGGATAAACATGATGCTTTATCCAAGTCCTTGGCCAGCGCTCGGCATTATGCTCGCATTGCACAGGATGCCTTAAAAACATTTCCGGAATCGCCGGTTAAATCCGCGATGCTGGATTTAGCCGATTATGCGGCCCAGCGATAATTTCATCGCGCCTGTTTGCTATAAAATTCAATAGCCTTTTTCACGCCGCCCTGACGCCACAAAGAATAATGGTTGGAATCCGGATCGATCCAAATTTGCTTTGGATTATTTGCCGCATCAAACAACTTACGGCCCATCTGTACTGGAACGAAATTATCTATTTCTCCGTGCATGATATAAAGCGGCGTATGAATATTTTTAATACGGTCAATATTATTAAAATCATATTTTAAAATTAAATCTACCGGCAACCATGGATATAAATACTTCACCACATCGCCTAATCTGGTAAATGGCGCGTACAAAACCAAACTGTCAATTTTTATATCCGGATTTTGATCCATCATTTGAATAGCGACAGCCCCGCCAATAGATTCGCCGTAAATATGAATCGGCGCATTCGGCCCCAATTCGCGGCGCAAATATTTATATGCCACTTTTGCATCGACTACCAATCCGTCTGGCGTCGGCTTTCCGGGATTGCCGCCATAACCGCGATATTCCAGCATAAACAGGCCCCAGCCTTGTTCTAAAAACTGCCCGGCTATGCGCGGACGCTTGGCAATGTTTCCGCCATTGCCATGAAAATATAGAATGGTTGGCATGCCCGGCCTTATTGGCGGCGTATACCAAGACAATAGTTCCGATGGCTTGCAATCCGGTTTAAGTTGATCGCATAAAAAAACCGGAATATGAATTTCCTTCAGCCGGGGCAAAGCGGTTGCCGCCAAATCCGGTGGGCCGCCATAATTGCGGAAAATCATATAATTTTGCAGAAGATAAAGCGATCCAACCACGCCCAAATAGGTTAAAATCAACAGCCATAAGAGCTGTTTCGATATTTCTCTGGCATCCCATTTTCTTTTCATAGCTTCAATTTAGAATAAAAACCGCAAATTTCCAGTGGTTTGCGAGACAGTTGATTGCTCTCAAATTTGATTGTATAACCATGCAGCCTTTTATCAGGACATAGGTATCGGAGTGTAGCTCAGCCCAAAGGCCGAAAGGCCGCCTTACAAAATCAGGCTGAGCGGCACGATGATAAATATTTTTATAGTCGGAGTGTAGCTCAGCCTGGTAGAGCACTACGTTCGGGACGTAGGGGCCGTAGGTTCGAATCCTATCACTCCGACCATCCTCCTACGCTCCTTCGGAGCTACGGAGGACGAGTGATAGAAATTATAGATTCGGTGGGACTCGCCCTGCGTAGCGCAACGCGCGAAGCGGGGTCACTCCGACCATTCATATGAGAGATCTACTGCATGCGTATTGCTATTTCGCAAATGAACTGCAAAGTGGGAGATCCATCAACCAATATCGATCATATTCACGTCCGCATCGAACAAGCCGCCAAGCAAAAATGTTCCTTGGTTGTATTTCCGGAAATGGCGGAGCTTGGTTATGATATGGAGGTCATCACAAAATCCGCCAAATCATGGAACGATGGCCCGGCCAATATTCTGGCCCAATACGCTAAACAATATAGTATCGCCGTGATTGCCGGAATTGCCGAACGCGAAGGCATGGCAATTTATAATACGCTGGCGGCCTTTGATAAAAACGGCGCGCTGTTAACCAAATACCGCAAAATTCATTTAATTACCGCCGATCCCATTTGCGAGGATAAGTTTTTACAAGCCGGACAAGAATTGTCATTATGCACGATTGACGGAATTAAATGCGGCTTGATGACTTGTTACGATATTCGTTTCCCAGAGCTTGCCCGAGCCTTGTATGAGCGCGGCGCGCAATTATTGATTGCTCCATCGGCTTTTCCATTGATACGCATCGAACATTGGCGCAGCATTTTGAAATGCCGGGCGATTGAAAATCAATTATATGTCGCTGGCGCCAACCGTATTGGCACCGATGCTGGCGTTGCCTTTGGCGGCGCAAGCCAGATTATCGATCCTCTGGGCGCGATTTTATCGTCCGCGTCCGAAACCGAAGATAATTTAATATTTGCAGATATTGCGGTGGATCAAATTGCCGCAGTGCGGCAACGTTTGCATATTGGCCAAGACCGCCGTCCTGCTTTATACCGTAATTGGAGCCAATCCGCATAGGAGGAACCATGTCTGTTGCCGCCATTCGCAAAACCGATCCAGATTTTTCCGCACCAAATTATTCGTTGATGAAAGACGGCGTTCCATTTCCATCGCGCCCATGTTTCAACTGGCTGCCGCAGTATCGGTACGGGTTATTTGTATACAAAGCGTTGCAACAGGCCTGCGCCGGTTTGTTATCGTATCAAGGCGATAAAATAGATTTTGCCAAATCCGGCACGCGTGGCGCCGGTGATGTGCCGCTTCATCTGGTTCGCCCGGTATTGATGGATTGGGTGATACGCCAGGGAAATTATTCGGGCTATGTGCTCAATGCCGCAGAATCAGCATTGCAGCCATTCACCAATGGCGAGTTATATTATCCATTGACCGCCGATTTGGCGCTGATTGTCGCCAAGCAAGAAGGGTCGAACGCATTATTAAATAACGTATTGCCTTATATGACCCCTGCCCCGCAAACCGTAGAGGCTTTGGCCGCTGTTGGCGGCGGATATTATGGTGCAACGCCGGCGGAAATTGCCGCCGCCCATATCGCGCGTAAAACCGCCACTGAAAAATTTAATAGCAAATTGCGCGGCATGTACGGCGTACAAAATCCAGATTCCTTGCGCACCCATTCCGCCGCGGTTGGCGGATTGATTGATGCCTGCACCAGGTATTTACATGCTACAAAACCCGGATTCCGCACCTGTATGATGGTTCCAGAATATTGGGATTTATTGCGTTGCGTATTGACATACTCCGCAAAAGGACTGCGTGCGGTCGAAGGCTTGGCGGACGGAAAATTCCCGGAAAAAGAATGGCTGACGGCAATTTCGCAACCGGATGTCGATTTTGCCTATATCAGCTATACCAATAACCCGCTAGGCCGGCCCACGCCGCATGCCTCTATTATAAAGGCGATTGATGCCATTAGCGATGATGCTTTATTTTTCATCGACTGCACTTCGATTGATATCAAAGAATCATCCAACGAAGCCGTGGTCAGCGATATTCTGAAAAAATTCCCTCACAAGAATCTGTTAATCGCCAAATCCTTTTCCAAGGAATATAACAAAGGCCATATACGATTGGGTTATGGGTTATTCACTCGCCCGGATTTTGCCAACGCCTTATGGCCGTATATGGCCGGCTATCCATCGGTTGCGAATATTGCCGAGGGATTGGAATGCCTGGACCAAGGCAATGCCCACGTTCTTGGCGCGTATCGCGATATCTCGCGGCAATTGGCGGAATTTGCCAAAACCCGGCCGCATATTCGCGTTTCTGGCATGGAAAGCAATTACACCACGTTATTTTTTGAATCCGAAGACGCTTGTTCCAAGGCGCGCGGCCTGATCGAGGCCGAATTCGGCAGCAAAGTATTTCCGGGCGAACTGCCAATGCAAGGCGGCGGCGATATGGGGCTGGGCCAAGGTGAAATCAATCTCACCTCGATCAAGCGGATTCCATTTCTACCGGCCAATGGCTTGCGGATTTTGATGACGACCGAAACCGTCGCCAATTTGTCTAAAGTGCTTTAATTGCTTCGCCTCGACAGTCGCTTGGTGAATTCGCGGGATTATTAGGATTTTTCCGGAATAAATTTTAAGGCAGCGCCGTTATTGCAATATCTTAATCCCGTCGGTTCCGGCCCATCGCTGAATACATGCCCATGATGCCCACCACAACGCGCACAATGATACTCGGTGCGTGGATATAATAATTTATAATCGGTGCGGGTTTCGACATGTCCCGGAATCACATCATAAAAACTGGGCCAGCCTGTACCGCTGTTGAATTTGAATTGGGATGGAAATAATTCTAAATTGCACCCGGCGCAAACGAACATGCCCGTGTGTTTTTCATCATTCAAAGGGCTGGTAAAAGGCGGCTCGGTCCCCTCGCGGCGCAGAACATTATATTGCTGGTCCGACAAGCGTTTTTTCCATTCCCTGTCATCAAGATTAATTTTTTCAACGCCGGTTTGGGCAGGATCGGCCATAGCATTTCTCCCGTTGATAAAAAATAATGGCAGGCTGAGCATGCCTGCCGAAAATGTAAGAAATTTTCTTCGATTCATAAATGCGCTCCGTTGTTTAACATAGCGCGCTGAATTTAAAATCCAAGTAGATCGGAATTATATTAATACCCAAATATTCACGATCAGGCTAAGAACACAAATAACGACAGATTGGGCCCATACAGTAATGGCTTCTACATCATCGTGATCGAATAAATTTTGCATATTATCTCTCCCTTGAAATATGGTTATTGTTTATTGAATCAACCATGCAAATTCTTTGCCAAAAAGGAACGCGCTTAAACCGCAGAAAACATGTGTTTTAACCGATCGTTAAGCAGGCAAAAAAATCTTGCTGGCACAAAGCTGCCGAGTTGCATCGGCACCCGGAATAATCAGCCGATGCGCTCACCGCTACTTGGCGTGAAGCGACGATTATGGTTTGATGCAAATCATGAATCTAATCGACTATATCGCCAAAGTTCCGAATTTTCCCAAACCCGGCATTATGTTTTATGATATATCGCCCCTGCTGGCGAACGGTCCCGTATGGCAAATGACGATTAAAACATTGGCGGAGCATATCAAACCCTATAATCCCGATTTAATTATTGGTATCGAATCCCGCGGGTTCTTATTGGCCGCGCCCCTCGCTTTTCATATGGGAATAGGGTTTGCGATGATCCGCAAATCCGGCAAACTGCCCGGCAAAACGTTAAAGTTCGATTATGGTTTGGAATATGGCCAAGCTACTTTGGAATTACAGCAAAATGTCATTAAACCGGGCGAGAAGATTGTCGTGGTGGATGACGTGCTCGCCACCGGCGGCACGATCAACGCAGCCATCCAATTGTTGGAACAGGCCGGCGCCAAGGTAACTTGCACCGCGTTTTTAATTGAACTCTTGGCCTTAAAAGGCGCGGAAAAAATCCGCGCCGATAAAAAGTCGCTGATTCAAATTTAAATTAATTCATGCCCCACTTAATTCATTCCAAGCGCGTGCAAGTACAATTCCAGCAATTCTTCTTGCTCTGCCCGCTGTTCCGGCTCCAGCTTGCGGATTTTTAAAAGACTGCGCATTGTTTTGGGATCAAACCCATTGCCCTTGGCCTCGGCATAAACTTCGCGAATATCCGCGGCAATGCTGGATTTCGATTCTTCCAGTTTTTCGATCCGTTCAATATATTGTTTCAAAATTCCCGGGGTAACGCCGCCAGCGGTGCCTGGACGCGGCTTTTTATTGGAATTGGCCGGGGTGTCGGTTTCATCTTCATCGTCAATTTTGTAATTCTGGTTCGCCATTATGTGCTGCCTCTTGCTTAACTTTGGGTTTGTCTTTAAGATGCGCAAAATAGCAAAAATACCAAGGAAATCCTTCTTTTAATTATCCCCAAGATATCTATATGCGCCGCTTACGAAATACCAAAATTGTCGCCACGCTTGGCCCCGCCAGTTCCACCCAAGAACAGATTATCGACCTGATTAAATCCGGCGCCGATGTTTTCCGCCTGAATTTCAGCCATGGCAGCCACGAAGATCATAAAAAGCGGTTTGACAATATCCGTGCCGCGGAAAAGAAATTGGGCCGCATCGTTTCTATCCTGGCCGATTTACAAGGCCCAAAATTGCGCGTTGGCGTATTCAAGGATGGTCCGGTGATGTTAAAATCCGGCGCGAAATTCCGCCTCGATCTCGACAAAAAACCGGGCGACGAGAAACGCGCCAACATGCCGCATCCGGAAATTTTTGCGGCCTTGGAAAAAGATACGGATTTATTGTTGGATGACGGCAAGATTCGCCTGCGGGTAAAGAAATTCGGCAAAGATTTTGCCGATTGCGAAGTTATTACCGGCGGCAAATTATCCGAACGCAAAGGCGTGAATGTTCCAGGCGTCGTTCTTCCTATTTCCGCGCTGACCGAAAAAGACCGCAAAGATATGCGCTTTGCCCTGGATTTAGGCGTTGATTATGTCGCGTTGTCGTTTGTGCAACGTCCGCAAGACGTGGCCGAAGCGCGCAAATTGATTGCAGGCCGCGCGGCAGTGCTAATCAAAGTGGAAAAACCGCAGGCGGTCGATTGTTTGGATCAATTAATTGAATTGACCGATGCCGTCATGGTGGCACGCGGCGATTTGGGCGTTGAAATGCCTACCGAAGACGTGCCCGGCATTCAAAAACGCATCGTGCGCGGTTGCCGGAAATTGGGCAAGCCAGTAATCGTCGCAACGCAAATGCTGGAATCGATGATTACATCGCCGACGCCAACCCGCGCCGAAGCATCGGATGTCGCGACCGCCGTGTTCGATGGCGCTGATGCAGTGATGTTGTCGGCGGAAACCGCCAGCGGCCAATATCCGCTGGAAGCCGTGTCGATCATGAATCGCATTATCGAAAAAGTGGAAAAAGATCCGTTATACCGTCAAATTATGGATGCCGAGCATCCTGCAACCGAAAATACCGAATCGGATGCGATGACTACCGCCGCATCCATTGTTGCCGAAAAAATAAACGCCAATGCGATCGTCACATTTACTACATCCGGGTCCACCACCTGGCGCGCTGCGCGTCAACGCCCGATGGTGCCGGTGATCGGCTTAACCACCAGTATTCTGACCGCGCGGCGCCTGGCGTTGGGTTGGGGCATTCATCCGATCGCCGCATCTGACGTCAATGATTTTGAACATATGGTAGAAATTGCGACAAAACACGCGGCAAAAGCCGGATTTGCGAAAAAGAACGACCGGATTGTGATTACCGCTGGCGTGCCATTCGGCACCCTCGGCGCGACCAATATCCTGCGTATTGCGCGCATTGCTTAAACGCAAAAAAGCGGCAGAAATACCTGCCGCTTTTAAATTTCTAGAACCAATATTAAGCCTGACGCGCTTTGTAACGGCGTTTTTTCTTGTTAATCACGTATACTTTGCCGCGGCGACGCACGACCTGACAATTTTTGTCCCGGTTTTTAATGGTTTTTAATGAACGTACGACTTTCATAATTTCCCTACCTGCCGAAATTTCTTCGGCGTTTTAATTTCAAGGGCTGGAAAATAACCGCCTGACCCGATTCTGTCAACCGGAAATCGTTCGGATTTTAAGAGAAAATGCTTAAAAATCGGTATTTTAAGGGGTTTTTTTGCGTTCCATAGCCGGTTTACGCCGCGCATAGATACGATATAGCGCCACTTCGCCGCTTTGCAGGATCTCGATCCGTTTGGCCCACAAGGTCACTTCGCGCAACAACCAGGGCAAATAAGACGGATCTGGCAGGTCTTCGACAATTTTATCGAGATATTTTTTCCACCCCACGGTGATTTCCTTGATATATTTTTTGGAGATATTGTCTGCCGCGCGCACTTCCATATCATTGCGTTTCTTCAACATATCCAAGGTGCCATCCAGACTAAGCACATAAGGCGTGCGCGATTCCATATCCACCCATTCATTAAACCGGCCCGATGGCGCCCCGTCCTTTTCCCGCACGAAATCGGTTATCAGCAATTGGCCGCGGTCCTTCAAACTGTCGCAAACCTTGTTCAGAAAGGCCTCTTGATGTTCCACCTGAAATAAGAACTCGCGAATCAATACGCAGTCATACGCATCTTTGGGCAAAATGACTTTGTCGGGGTGATAATGCTTTAGCGGCATATTCAACGCGTCGGCGCGTTTTAAATAATCCTGGCCAGCCCGCAGTAAAGGTTCGTACGATTCATATCCATGCACGGTAAGATTGTATTTTTTGCCAATGGCCGTCATGGCTCCGCCCAGATTGGCATTCATGTCGGCAAAACTCATTCCAGACTCCAACGGCGAAAAATGCTTGGCGAGGGATAATGTAAAATCCAATCCGCCAGGGCTGCAAAAACCATCGCCCCAAATCTCTTGCGCAATGTCGATTCTGGTTCCCGCCCAAATAGGATCATCCGCCGATGCCAGAGGCGCTGCAATTTTTTTAGGTTTTGGCTCGGGCGCTGCCTCGACTGACGGTATGGCCGGTTTTGCATCCTCTGCAACAGGCGCGACCGCCTTGTGATTTTTCTGCGGCCTATCCAATAACTGCGATAAAAGAGTTTTGATTTTGCCGAACATGGCGAAAAAGCCTTAGAAGTATAGGGTATTTCCCAAGCCTAACCTATTTCTATGGATCAAGGCTGGATTTTACAATGTTTCTCCGAATAATTAGCCCATAATGTGGTAACCGGCATCCACCGGCAAAATCATTCCGGTAATGGCTTTGGATGCGTCGCCCACCAAAAATACCGCTAGGGCGCCAACGTCTTCCAAGTTAGAAAGCCGGTGCAGCGGCGATTTGGCAATCGCTTGTTGCTGCAACTGATCGAAATGCAGCAGGCCCCCAGCAGCCCGTGTAGGCATCGGCCCCGGTGAAATGGCATTGACGCGAATATTATTGGGGCCAAGTTCACTGGCCAATTCCCGCACACTGGCTTCTAAAGCGGCCTTTACCGGGCCCATCATATTATAATTTTCAATTACTTTTTCCGCGCCGTAATAGGACATGGTAATCATGGATCCGCCTTTGGACATTAACGGCAGCGAGGCGCGCGCGAGGCGAATAAAAGAATGGCAGGAAATATCCATTGCCTGCAAAAATCCATCCCTGCTGCAATCGACCACCCGGCCATATAAATCGTCATGCGGCGCATAGGCAATGCAATGAATCAAGAAATCCAAACTGCCCATCTGCCGGGTTATTTGGTCAAATAAAGATTTTACTTGATCATCGTCGGTCAATTCACACTCTGTCAGTATTTTTAGATTCTTTGTTTGGACAGAATCCAGTTGCTTTACAGCCGATTCCACATAAGGCCTGGATTTTGGACCTTGATAAGTTACGGCGAGGTTGGCGCCGGCCTCTAAACATTTGCGCATGCATCCAAAAGCGATGGAGTGATCGTTGGCAAGACCCAAAATCAATCCATTTTTATTTTGCAATGTAAAACTATCGGCCATGGCCCGTGATACCATGGGCGCGGGAAAAACAACAGTATATTTAAGCCATTAAGGTTGCGCGCGGTTTAACCGATTGATCTTCGCCTTCGAAGATAGTGATGGCGCGGCGCGGCGCGATTTCGGCTTTCATAAACCGCAAGTCAAAATATCCATGGTCAATATGAATCGCAAAGGAAGACGATTCGTTCAATCCAGCGCGAATTTCATGAATATAGTACTTTGCCAAGATAACAAACTCGCGGCTTTTATAGGCATTGCCCATCAATCGTTGCGGCACGATATTCAACCGTAAACGGTCATATTGAAACATCAATTTGCCGTCTTGAATCACCAAATAAATAATATCGCGATCTGGAACGCCGGATAAATGGTTGCGGAAACTTTTACCGTCGAACTGCGCTTCGATTTTGGCAACCGACCAGCCGACCGTTTTTAGAATTTCTTTTAAATTGGCATTTTCCCGCGCATCACGCATGATTTTGGTCATGACCAGGGCCTGACGCATCAATGGTTCCACCGGCGCAGAAACGCCCAGCGCGCGTTGCGCCGCATCGTAGTCGGCAATTACGGATTTCATTTTTAAAATAATATCGGTACGGTCGCTGCTATATCCGCGCTTGGATTGTCCGGCATCGACATGCTGGTTCGATGCTTTGTCCAGTAAATCTTCGATATTATGGATGAATACTTGATGATTGGATTTTACCAATAAATCCTGCGCACGGGCGGATAATTTCTTTTGCGCGCTCAAGCGTTTTTTAACGTTCAACAAAGCTTCGTGGGACAGGAAAAATGGAACATCACGGAAATTGACGCTGCGCACCAAAGCGATTGCATCGATTAAATTATTTTTTGCGCGTTCATAAGCCAGGGATGAAACATCTAGTTTTCTTCCCTCCCCGCCGCCAGCCTGCAACAATTGACGGGCCATAAACAGCACCAGTCCGGCATAATCACCGATAGAATAAACAGCTTCCGATTTGTTGGTAATCAGGTTTCCCATAGCCATTCCTTAGTTTTTATAATTATTAACTATTATAACGTTACTGTTATTAGTAGATTGTAACACATTCTTTAATAGGATACAATACCCACCCTATATCGTTAAAATGGGTTATAGAAAAATACTAAAAACTATGATATGATAATATTATTACATGGCAGTTGAACTGACCAAAAACCGCCCATTTGGGGTGGTAGAGCGACCTAAGGCCGCAGGCCTAATGACCTGGGCACGCAGCTTTTTTGCACCTAGGGGCGAATCTGAAACCTTACAGCCCGATTTTACACCCGCATCTCAGAGCATTCTTTTAAACCCTAAAACGACGCCGCGCACCGACCGGGATTGGGAAATGCTGCAAACCTTAGACCCGGATCATCCTTTGCGCCGTAAAATTGAAGGCAAAGTAGCCGTCAAACAAGCGGCCATGGAGCAATTGTCCAAAGGACATGAAATATCCACCCGCGAAGCGTTCGATGCTTTATGGCGGCAGATGAATAACCATCAAAGTGGCAATTTATTGCGCCAGGATTTGCATGCCGCTTTGTCCATACAAATGGTTGCACCGATGTCGGCCCAGAATACGGGCAATCAAGCCAATCGCCATGGCCTTGCCGCAAAGCCGCCGTCCCGGCCACAAAAAGCCCATGGTGCGCGCGAAGCGATTTCTCATCAATCGAGCGAACGCAATCCGGCAGCATCGAAACGCCAGCATCAAAAATTGAAACAAACTGCCGAACGGGTCGCCGATATCCGGCGCGGACTTGAAACCGCCGACGCTTCGGAATTAGCCCACCGTGTCAACGAAGCGCGCGAGGTTGGTGCCGCATATGATTTAAAAGATCCAGCCGCCATTCGCCAGGCAGAACGCATGGGTCTACAAGTAGAACAGCAAGTTTCTACCGAGGCTAGATCCCGTCTGGGCGGCAGAGCAAGCCAGACCAACGACATAGAAAGAGATTTGCGCGGCGTGCAGGCAAAAGAGGATGCGGAAAAAGCCAGATTGAATGAAGCGGCGATGGCTTTGACGCCTGTTGGTCTGGTGCGTGGCTTGGCGCATGCCATGGCTGGAAAATCCGCAGGCGGCCGTTAGTTTCCATATAAAAAAAATTAATCTTCCGATATGCTGGGCACATGAGCCGATTTATTCAAATTCTCGATGGCGATTATGGCGCGCAAACGGCGGAATTCACGCTGATTGGATTGCAGCAAAAACCAGCCATCGCATTGCATATTCCTAAAACTTATCGCAATTGGCTGCGCCGGATCAAAACCCGCATGGTCAAAGTGGTTTGGCCGATTGAGGAAAAAATAGCCCGGGTTGAAAAGATTGACGAAGGCAATTGGCAGCCAGGATCTAAAGAATGGAATTTCTCGGTCATTGAACAAGAATCGCTGTCCGAATCGTTCGGCAAATTCACCGATAAATTTTCGGCGCCTGCCGATACTGGTCCGATGCGCAACGTAAAAAAAATTCATTTCCGTTTATGGTTCAAAGACGGCACGCAATTAACTGCCATCGCCGATGCGCGCGTGTTTCAGAACCTGCATGCAGTGACGGAATCTTGACCGGAATCAAAGGCTTATATCGTCTCCCTAGACAAGAATTGACCAATACAATAATTTAGCCCTGAATAAACAAAGGCATTTTATGTTAGCCCGTTGTGTCGATTTTCTGGATTTTTTAATCTTTGCAGTCGAGGATCTTTTTTCAAAGCGTCGCAAACCTCGAGTAATTGCGACGCATTATGATGATGGGCATTTTTATAAATTCGAAGCTTTGGATCATGCGGGCGAAGAATGCGTGGGAACAGTATGTGCGCCAAATATGCGCATGGCGGTGCGGCGTGTTTGTGGTTATGAATATGCTCTTTTGCCTACAAAAGTTACGCTGGAAAAACCTCTTCCTCCAACACGCATAATAACTCATGAAAGAAATGGCGATCGGTATGGTTTCAAAGCATTTGATAAAAACGGTTATGAGAAATTTGGAACCATACGCGCTTCCTCCCCCATAGAGGCGGCTACTCTTTTGCGTCGTCGTTACAGAGTTTTTCCTGCTGCAATAACACGCGCACGATAAATAGGTTTAAAAAGGATAGCCTGCCGAGCCGTAGCCGACGACCGCACCGGCCCGCCTATGTTCCTTCGGAACTTCGGCGCGGCATCCTTCAACTTATGTTTATTATAATGGGCGAAGGATGGTGGGTACAGCCCTCCTTCGCGCGGCGCGCTACGTAGGGCGAGTTCCTGTTGAATGTATAGGAGTTATGGCTTGTCCTCCGTAGCTTCGAAGAAGCGTAGGAGGATGGTGGGTACAACAGGGATTGAACCTGTGACCCCTACCATGTCAAGGTAGTGCTCTCCCGCTGAGCTATGTACCCGGTCACAAACGTGCGTATCCAGTATCAGGAAAACCCTGGCCGGTCAATAGTTTTAAATGGATTGCGTACACCCACAATGACGATTTTCCAATCACTTATGGTTCTTGATATCGGGTTGTTACGGCCTTACAATGGTGGTGAAACAGGGGGAAGATCAATGTTGAAACAAGGATTTTTTATTGCCGGCACCGGCACGGATGTCGGGAAAACCGTAGTCTCTGCCTGGATGCTGACCCATCTCGGCGCGGATTATTGGAAACCGGTGCAATCCGGCATGAATCAAATTGACCGCGCCACCGTACGCGAAATCACCGGATTGACTCCCGATCATTTTCATCCATCGACTTATGAATTGGTGGATCCATTGGTCCCGATTGAATCGGCCCGCCGCATGGGAATTACCCTCGATCATAATCGCTTTATGCTGCCCGTTACCCCGCGCCCATTATTGGTCGAAGGCGCGGGTGGATTGTTGGTTCCCATCAACGAAGAATTTTTGATGATCGATTTGATCGCCAAGTTGGGATTGCCAATCGTTTTGGTATGTTCGTCGAAAATCGGCACCATCAATCACACGTTATTAAGCCTAGAAGCGATCCGGTCGCGCAAACTGCCGTTGCTGGGAGTTGTAATGAATGGCCCGTTATTGTCATACAATAAGGAAGCGGTAGAATCGTTCGGCCAGGTCAAAATTCTGGCCGAAATTCCGCAAATGGATCAGATCACCGCCGATAAATTGCGTTCCATCCGGCCACATCTACCATTCTCCCGCTGGACGCGCGAAGAATTATTGCATGCGGTGGCATAGTTTTTAAAATATGAAGAATTATTCGGATTTAGATAAACGGCATATTTGGCACCCCTATACCCAGGCATCCAGCGCCTTTGATTCGATCTGCATCGCCAAAGCATCAGGCAATAAATTGTTTGATGTCGAAGGCCGCGAGTATCTGGATATGGTTTCATCCTGGTGGGTGAATATTCATGGCCATGCCCATCCGAAGATTGTATCCGCGATTGCCGCGCAAGCATCCGAACTGGATCATGTGATTTTTGCAGATTTCACCCACGCCCCAGCCGCGGAATTGGCCGCACAATTGGTGAAATCATTGCATCGCGCCACAACCGGTCAATTGAACCGCGTTTTCTATAGCGAAAGCGGATCATCGGCGGTTGAAATCGCGTTAAAACAAACACTGCATTATTGGAAAAATGTCGGCAAGGCCTATCGCACTGGGTTGATTGCCTTCGATGGCGGATATCATGGCGATACGGTCGGCGCGATGTCGGTCGGACGTAAAAGTGGATTTTTCGAACCTTATGCTGAATTTCTATTCGATGTCGAAACCGTTCCATTCCCGCATACCTGGCCAGGCGACGAGAAAATCGAACAAAAAGAGAAAAAGTCGCTGGAAGCTTTACAAAAAATATTGGCGACCCGTGGCCGGGAAATTGGCGCGATTATTTTTGAACCGTTGGTCCAAGGCGCATCGGGCATGCGCATGTGCCGTCCGGAATTTGTGGCCCACGCCGCGCAAATGGCGCGCGATTACGGCCTGCTGATTATTTTCGACGAAGTCATGACCGGATTCG
Organism: Alphaproteobacteria bacterium; assembly: GCA_004295055.1. NCBI lineage: Bacteria > Pseudomonadati > Pseudomonadota > Alphaproteobacteria > Alphaproteobacteria bacterium. The sequence goes on from SHNJ01000015.1 coordinate 36,460, forward strand.
GCCGTACGGGTACATTTTGCGCTTATGAACAATGTGGCGTTGTGCCGGATATTCTATGCCTGGCCAAAGGATTGACCGGCGGATTTTTGCCATTGGCCGTCACAATATGCGATGAAAAGATATACGATGCGTTCAAAGGCGCTGGATTCGATCGCGCCCTGGCGCATGGCCATTCCTATACCGCCAACCCCATCGCTTGTGCCGCAGCATTGGCATCGCTGTCTTTATTCAAAACCGAAAACACGCTGCAAAAAATTGAAATGATCCAAGCCTGCCATCAAAAACAGTTTATGCCATTAGCAGCGCATTCATCGGCGCGACATTGCCGCATATTGGGCACAATTGCAGCGGTGGACTTGGATATGGACACGGATTATGGCAGCAAATTAAGCCGCGATATGCGTTTGTTCTTTTTGAATCGCGGGATATTGATTCGCCCGTTGGGCCAGACGATTTATATTTTGCCGCCCTATTGCACGACAGCAGAGGAATTGCAAAAATCTTACGATGTTGTGTCCGAAGCCCTGACAGTATTCGGCAGGTCGGCAATACCCGAAGTTGCCTGATACGCGCCAAAAATTACTTCATAATTCACCACAAATGGTTTCATTCGATTGGCTTCGGCCAAGGCGCGTTTCATTTGCTTCGGAGTTAAAGGTTGATGCCCCAATCGCGGCGTACCGGAGCCGATCGATTTTAAATTCATCAAGAACCCTTCGGCATTGTCGAAGAATGTTTGAATTTTTTCCTGAACGGCAAAAACTCCCGGTGTGGTTTTTACATCGGCCAATGGCACATAATCCCACAGGCCACAGGATACTCCCACTTTGTCGCAAGCCTGGCGCCAGGAACTGAAACTTTTCTTTTCCAAAAATGCAAACGCAAATACGCCGCCCGGCACCAGCAGTCTGCCAATGTCCTGAATCGATTGAATGGGATCCGGCAACCACTGTAAAATCATGCTGGAAACGATTAAATCGAATGGTCCTTCCACCGCCAGTTTTCCAGCGTCCATCGCCACATAATTTATGCCCCGGCGCGTGCCGATATTCATCCGCGCCCTTTTCAGCATGTCGATACTGACATCGGTCACGATGTAATCGGCGTGCGGCCACAATTGATTTAACTTACGCGTCAAAGTACCGGTGCCGGCGCCAATTTCCAAAATACGCGGTTCAAATGGCAGCGCAAAGTGCTGTACTTTGTGCACCAGTTTCTCAACAATCTGTTGTTGTACGATGGCGTAATCGTCATACACTGGCGCGGCGCGCCCAAAACTGCGGCGGATGTTTTTTCCTGTTGGCGTGGACATTTATTTACAAAATTCTTGAATCTGCTCGGCGCACCATTGCGGTTGGCTTAAGGGTAAAATATGCCCGCCAACCGGCGATAAACGCAAGTCAAAACGCGCCCCCATGTCTTTAAATGCTTGGCTATGGGGCAGGAATATAAGCGGGTCATCCTCGGCCGAAAGCGCTAAAACGGGGCAATCCCAAGCTTTCAGCCCCGGGCGGCCATCGATTGCATTCAAATCCTGTAAACCTGTCAACAAAGCCGCCTGGTCTATAATCTCTTGGTTTAAATCATAACCGGCACGTACCAATTCTTGAAAATCCTGCAATACAATCAAGGGTTCCGTCTGCCATTTTTTTTGCATCTTGCGTAAATAGGCCTGCGGAACGCCATTTGGAAAATCCAGACTTTGGGTAAACTTAGGAAAAGAATTAATCGCAATTGCCGATTTAGGTTTTGGCAGATTTTTCAAAGCCCACAACAGTCCCGCCGAGTGGGCAATTAATATATAATCGTCATCCATAGAATCAGGCTGTTGTGCGCGGTTATAATAACCTAAATCCAAACAGGCGGATTTTTTCAACGGCAGTTGTTGCAATAGTGGGCGCCAAAAACGCGCATCAAAACCCCAACCGTGAACAAAAACAAACTGGCTCATGCAGCGATATTGGAAATATCCGGCTTATGCTTGCACCAACGGAACAAGGCCTGAATCAGCTGATCGACATGGTGCGTCGAATGCGCCGCGGTCATGGAAATGCGCAAACGGCTGGTACCTTGGGGCACCGTTGGTGGGCGGATCGCCATACACAAAATTCCTTGATGTTCTAAACTCTTTTGCAATTGCATGGCGTCTTTCGCTTCACCAACAATCAATGGCGTGATATGCGCATCGCTATGCATCGTTTCCAATTGCAATGGCCTGATGGCGCTGCGGAAATAATCGGCATTGGCCAGCAATTTTGACCGTGACACCGATAATCCCGGAATCATATCGATCGCCGCATCGATAGTGCCCCAAATCAATGGCGACAAGCCAGTGGAGAACATAAAGCCCGGGCAACGATTAATTAAATATTCGCGCAAAACATGGCTGCAGGCGACATACGCACCAGACGATCCAAATGCCTTGCCAAACGTGCCCATAATACAATCGATCTGATCTGCATATTGCGCCGTCAGGCCCCAGCCATTCTGACCCAATACACCGACCGCATGAGCATCGTCCAAATATAAAAATGCATTATATTTCTTAGCCAATGCAATCAAGCCCGGTACATTGGCTCTGTCGCCATCCATACCGAACAAGGTTTCACTGACAATAAACCTGGAAATTTTCCGCATCATGGATTTTTTCAATAAATCTTCGAGATGATTTAAATCCAAATGCCGGTACCGGCGCAATTCCGCGCCAGCCAATTTCACGCCAGTCACCAGCGAATTGTGATTGAGGCGGTCGGCAAAAACAACCACATCCAGGCCCAATACATGCCGGTCCATTAAGGCCGGCAAAACGCTGCTGTTGGTTTGATAGCCGGAAGAAAAAATCAAAGTCGAAGGTTTGCCTATGGCGTTGGCCAGTTTATGCTCGATTTCTTCGAATGCAGTCAAATTGCCAGTAACCAAACGCGACGCCGTAGACCCGCATCCAAATTGCTGAGCAAAGGAAATCGCCCGCATCCGCATTTCGCGGCTTTGCGAAAGATTCAAATAATCGTTGCTGGAAAAATTGATAAAATCTTCCATATCGCGCCGAATTTGTCCGGACGCGCTGGGGCTATAGGGCTGCAATTCGCGCCATTCGCCCTTGTTTTTTAAGCCTTGAGTAAATTTTTGATACGGTGTATCCATGCCCTGTTCCTTTGGCTATTGTCGCTGAAGGCGGTCATTTTGTCTATTGCCTAATAAATATACTATTCATAAGGATTTAATATGACTTCCTGTTCTGCCCACCGCTCGTCCAAAAATAAAATTTGTGCTGCCGATGGCAAGGCGATCCGTTATGACTGGACGATTCCCGAAGTCGAATCTTTATTACAAGCGCCATTGATGGATTTGGTATATCAAGCCCAAACCATTCATCGTCAATATCAGGATGATTCCATACAGCTCGCCAGTTTGTTGAGCATTAAAACGGGCGGATGCCCGGAAAATTGCGCCTATTGTCCACAAAGCGCGCATTACGCCAAAACCACCGGCCTTGCCAAAGAACCATTGATGCAAGTGAACGATGTTTTGGCCAAGGCGAAAATGGCCAAAGATGCCGGCGCAAGCCGGTTTTGCATGGGCGCCGCCTGGCGCGAAGTAAAAGACGGCGAAGAATTCGATCGCGTATGCGAGATGGTAAAAGGCGTCAGCGACATGGGCATGGAAGCCTGCGTCACGCTGGGCATGTTGAATGAATCTCAAGCACAGCGCTTGGCCGATGCCGGATTGACCGCGTATAATCATAAT
>SHNJ01000016.1 GCA_004295055.1 Alphaproteobacteria bacterium
TAACTTCAGATTCAAAGTAGGCATCGCCGCGAATCCAAGCGACAACGAAATCAGCTTGAATTTGCGTGGCATCAATACCAAAGCACTGGGTTTGAATGCCGCTACTATCAGCACCCAAGCCCGCGCGGATGCCGCTTACGCCGCCGCCGGTATCGCCATCGACTTGCTCTTGACCTTCCGCGCCGAAGTCGGCGCCGGCCAGGCCCGCATGGAATCAACCGCAACCAACGTCGATATCGTCATCGAAAACATGGAAGCCGCCCGCAGCGCTTATATGGATCTCGATGTCGCCCAGGAAATGTCGATGTTCACCAACAAACAGATTCTGCAACAGGCCGGCGTCGCCATGATCGCCCAAGCCAACCAGTTGCCGCAAAATCTGTTGCGCTTGTTCCAACAATAAGTTCAGACGTTATAGGAGAAAAACCATGAATATTTTCAACGTAGCATCCGAAGAATTAGAACAAACCGTTCTAAAAGCTTCCCCAACCCGGCTGGTTGTAATGACCTATGACGGCGCGATTAAATGCCTGGAATCGTCGATCGATATGATTGGCAAAGGCGATATTGAAGGCCGCTGGCGTTCGGTAGAAAAAGCCACCGACTTGATTTCCGATCTGTATATGAATCTGGATCACGATCAAGGCGGCGAAGTGGCTCAGAACCTGGGTTGCTTATATGGTTTCATTTTGTCGAATTTACCAAGAATTAATTTTTACAACGACAAACAAACCGCGTTGGACGCCATTTCCATTTTGAAACGCTTGCGCGATTCATTTGACGAACTGGATCACCAAATCGCTGCGAATGCGGATGTTGCTATTTCCGGCAACTCCGGTGCAAACGCCAGCGTTGCCCTGTAATTCCAATCCAAGGGCGATCTAAAGCAAAATTTTCCAAAAACTCAGGCAAGAAATTCCGTAACGTCAAAATTGCCTAGTTCCTTGGAAAAACAAAATGATGATTTTGCAAATAATTAGATCGCTCGACCGACTGGCCCAAGACTTGCATATTCGAATCTGATTTGAACTAACTTTTTAAAAGAAAATAACAATGGATCTGGGTACGATCAACATAACAACGCTAAAGCCTGAAACGGGATTGATCCGTCCTGTTCTTCCGCAAGCAAAAGATTTTGCGGATGTAAACGACAGCCTGGCTATTGATCCTGCCCGTGTCGATTTCGATCAAATCAAGGTCGAAGAAACCGCGAAACCGGAAGAAAAAGCAGCCGTAACCGATACCGCAGACGAATCGGAAGTTTTAGATACCGAAACAGCCGAAGTCGCCTCGAATATTCCAATCGTGACGCCATTGCTGGCCGCGCCAGTTGCCGTTCAAATTGCGGAAACAACGGCAGCAACTGCGCCGGCGGATCAAGGCATCGTAATTTCCACCAATGATATTTTCAATATTGCCGTAGATAAAGCTGTGATTCCTGCGACTAACACCGCTTCTATCGGAACCGTAGACGCCAGCGCCAATCCTGATGCATTAGCATTATCATTGGCCGGCGAACAAGCCGCCGCCGCAACCGACAATGGCATTGCGGATCCAAACTTACAGAATTTAATCAATAAAAATCTGTCCGCCCCAGCAGCGCAAAAGCCGATGGCAAAAGCTGCTGCGACTTCGGACAATTTGACCAAAACTCCTGCCGCAGACAGTCCCCTCCCCCTTAATCCATCTTCCCCCAAAGATGCGGCAGGAGACCCCAATTTAGACACATCCACGCGTCTGTCGAGACAAGTCCCAGTAGATGGAAAAGACTTGGCGCCGACGAAAGTGGAAACGAAAATCGAAGCTTCTGCTCCGCAGGCTTTACCGGCAGGCAGCCAGCCAATTCAAATTCAAACCCAAGCTCCGGTAGATTATAAAAATATTCAGGCTGCGGTTGTGGCGCAACCGGTAGCCGAACAAGTTGCGGTCCACATTGTGAAAGCCGCCAAAGATGGCGTCGATAAAATTAAAATTCAATTGACCCCAGAGGCTTTAGGCCGCGTGGAAATCCGTTTGGAAATGGATAAAGATGCCTTGGTCAAAGCGGTTATTGCCACCGACAAGCCGGAGGCCGCCGAATGGCTGGCTAGAGACGCCAAACAATTGGAACGCGCCTTGCAAGATGCCGGCATCAAAGCCGACACCAGCAATATGGAATTTCAGAACCGCAATCAATCGACTTCGCATAATTTCGCCGGTCAATTTTCGGATAATTACAATAACGGTCCAGCCGCCCATAAATATTATGGCGCGAAAAACGGCATGGCCGATCTAAATACGGATTCTAACGTTATCGTCAAGAACCTGTACGTCCGCGACGGCGGCGTCAACATAATGGTTTAGGGAGAATAACATGGTCGCACCAGTCGGCAATAACAGCACAGCCAACAATGCCAATACCGGCACCGGCATCGCCAGCAATTTTGACCAGTTCTTGTTCATCTTAACGCAACAATTGCGCAACCAGGATCCTACTCAGCCGATGGATACCGCTGCGTTCACCAATCAGTTGGTGCAATTCGCCAACGTCGAACAAAGCATTAAAGCCAACGAAAACTTACAAAACCTGATTTCCTTGCAACATGCCAATGCCAGCGTTGCCACATTGAATTACATCGGCAAGGAAGTCGAAGTGGTTGGCGATAACATCCCGCTGGAAACCGGCGGCACCGCAAAATTCAAATATGCCTTTGGCGAAAAAGCCGATGTATTGACCATCCAAATCAAAGACAAAGACGGAAACGTCGTCCGCGATTTGACCGGCAGTTCGGATGCCGGTCCGCATGAAATTACCTGGGACGGCAAAAATAATAGCGGCCAAGCCGTTGAAGCCGGCACCTATAAACTTGAAGTGAAAGCCTTGAAAAACCAAGCCAGCGGCGAACCCAAAACCCTGGAAACCTATACTTCGGTCATTGGCAAAGTTAACGGTGTCAACACCAGCAACGGATTGCCAAGCATCTTGATCGGAAATGTTGCCTTTGCGCTCGATAACATCGTTAGCGTGCGTGAAGTGCGTCCTTAGTCTTATAACCAAATAAGACGCGCACGAAGCGCGTCGGATTAACCGTCAGGCAGATATAACACAGGAGAGTTTACTATGAGTGTGTTTAGCGCCCTTGTCACCGGTGTGTCTGGATTAAATGCCCAGTCTCAAGCCTTGGCAACTATTTCCGATAACATCGCTAACGTGAATACGGTTGGTTATAAACGCGTTATTACGCGCTTTTCAACCTTGGTTACGCAATCCAACGCACGCGTCCACTCTCCTGGCGGTGTCAGCTCGAACCCGATGCACTTGACCACCGCGCAAGGCTTGTTGCAAGCAACCGGCGGCGAAACCGATGTCGGCATCGAAGGCTCCGGTTTCTTCGTCGTCAATAAAAGCAGCGTCCCCGCCGCCGGCGATGAATATTTATTCACCCGCGCCGGACAATTCGTTCCCGACAGCGAAGGTTATTTGAAAAATACCGCGGGCATGTATTTGCAAGGCTGGATATTGGATGCAAGCGGTAACTTGCCGACAAACACCAGTAACGTGACCACATTATCCACCATTAATTTATCCAACATTACCGGCGCTGCCCGCGCTACGACCGCGGTTTCCATGGGCTTAAACTTGCCTGCGAACGCAACCACCGGCCAACAGCAAACATCGCAAGTTACGATGTACGATTCACTTGGCGTTGCGCGCAGCGTAACCTTGAACTGGACCAAGACTTCAACGAATAACCAGTGGGAATTGACCTTTACCACCCCTGGCGGTTCGATGGCCGGTTTATATTCCGAAGATGCCACCACATTTAACGCTAACAACCTTGATGGTTCTGGCGTGTCGCCTGCCAACCGTGTCATGGTAACCTTTGACAGCAGCGGCAATCTGAACAACATGACTTACGGCGGTACATCCGTAATTGCCAACGAAGGAACCAGCTGGGAAGGTAAAGTCAGATTCCGCTTTAACTATAGTGCCAGCGGCGCTTCCGCCACCCAAAACATCGACTTTAATTTTGGCGCCGCAGTCGCAGAACCTGTAACTCCGGCATTGACATCTCAGGTAACCCAAGTCGGTACCGAATTCGATCCGCGCTTTGCCAACCAAGACGGCGTTGCCCCGGGCTCCTATAGCGGTATCAACATTACCGCCGACGGAACTTTGTTCGCCCTGTTCAGCAACGGTGAAACCAGACCGGTTTATCGCATCGCTTTGGCAAATTTCCCAGCCGCCACCGCTCTGGAAGCAAAAAACGGCAACGCCTATGCTCAAACCGCTAACTCTGGCGCTTATATTCTCAGCGTTCCGGCATCGGGCGGTTATGGACGAATTGCAGCGAACAGCTTGGAAGCTTCTAAGGTGGATATCGCCGAAGAATTCTCCAATATGATTCTGACGCAGCGTGCCTATTCGGCGAACACCAAAGTTATCAGTACCGCCGATAACATGCTCGAAGAGCTGATCCGCACAATTTCGTAAGTTTTTAAAGCCAACCTCTAAGTTTCTACTCCCCCCTAGATCCCGACCCTTAAAAAAGGTCGGGGTTTTTTTAATTTTGTATAGAAATTGCATATATATAAGTATGTATGTGCAAGTAAGAGATGAAGCTGTGCGTTCTATGTCAGACTGTATTCCAACCTATTGATATAGAAGCGTAATATTGAGTTGCACATTTAACACGTTTTCATCGCTATTGGCTGTATTGGGAAAAAAACTCCAGCCAAAGTAGGCAAATTTTGCCCGATGTTAACTTTTTGTTCATTATACTGGAGCTAAGAATAAGAAAAGAGGCCGGGATTTTAACCAAAGTAAATTGGTTAAGATTACAGGTCTTAAGAATTTGAATTGGGAGTATTGTCCGTGAGCTTCGCTGGTACCCTTCGCAACCTAGGCCCTTCCCGTTTAGCCCCGATCGGCCTTGTCATGATCGGCCTTGTGGCGTTTTTCGTCTACATGGCTTCGCGCTTTACGACACCCAACTTGCAACTTCTTTATAATGATTTGGATCCCAAAGATTCAGGTTCGATTGTTGCCAAGTTAGAAGGCATGAATATCCCGGTGCAAATTAAAGGCGATGGGACTCAAATATACGTTCCAGGCGATCAAGTCGCAAAGCTCCGTATGCTGTTGGCGCAAGAAGGCCTGCCCCGTGGCGGCAGCATGGGATATGAAATTTTTGATAAGACCGACGGCCTGTCCACCAGCAGTTTTGTACAAAATATAAATTTAGTGCGCGCGCTGGAAGGCGAATTGGCCCGTACAATTTCCTCTTTAGGCCCAGTAAAATCCGCGCGGGTGCATTTGGTGCTGCCACAACGCGAAGTATTCAGCCGCCAAAAACAAGAGCCAAGCGCTTCGATCGTTTTGCAAATGCGTTCCGGACGTCTGGAAAGTTCTCAGGTCGCAGCCATACAGCATTTAGTCGCCGCAGCAGTTCCCGGATTGAAACCAACTCAAATTTCAATTATCGACGATAAGGGCACTTTGCTTGCCAGAGGCGGTGGAGATGAATCTTACAGCTCCAGCCTAAGCAGCGCCGAAGAAGCCCGCGTATCGTTGGAACGCCGTATGTCCGGCGAAATTGAATCGCTGCTTGAAAAATCGATTGGCCCCGGCAAGGTTCGCGCCGAAGTAACGGCGGAAATGGATTTTGACCGCATTACCATGAATTCGGAAATTTACGATCCGGAAAGCCGCGTGGTGCGTTCGCAACAAACCGAAGAAGAATCCGGCCAAAGTCAGGAAGGCAGCGCTGGCGGAACCGTCAGCGTCGCCAATAATATTCCAAACGGCGCCCCTGCCCCAGGCACCGAAGCCGCCGGTTCGAACAGCAATAAAAACAACCGCACATCGGAAACCATCAATTATGAAATTTCTAAAACCGTCAAACAACAGGTCAAAGAAAGCGGCCAAGTAAAAAAATTGTCGGTCGCGGTTTTGGTTGACGGTACTTATACCAAAAACGACAAAGGCGAAGAAACTTATGCCCCGCGCAGCGAAGACAATTTAAAGCAATTGGAATCGTTGGTCAAAACCGCGATCGGATTTAATGAAGAACGTGGCGACGTGGTGCAAGTGGTCAATATGCAATTTGTATCCCCCGTTACATCCGGCGAAGGCGTTTCTTCGGACGAAGCCGCAGGCGGCATGATGGGATTCAGCAACGCAGAAATCATGAAACTGGTTGAAACCGTGGTTATGGGACTTGTCGGCATTCTGGCTTTGCTGCTTGTTGTTCGCCCGATGATGATGCGCGCGCTGGAACCTGCCGGTGCTGGCGGCGCCAGGATCGCCCGTGGCGGCGGTCTCCCGCAATTGACCGGCCCGATGGGTGGCGGCGATGGCGGCGGCGATATGCCGGAAATGGAAATCAAAAATTCCGAACTTGAGGAAATGATCAATATGAAGCAGATCGAAGGCCGTATTAAGGCTTCTTCCTTGAAACGGATCAGCGAAATCGTTGAAAAGCATCCAGAAGAAACTTTATCCATTATCCGTACCTGGTTATACCAAGGCAAACGGGATCATAACGAATAAGGGCGCGAGCAATGTCTGAACAAAGAACCTTAAACGGTCCGGAAAAAGCAGCCTTGCTGATGCTAACCATCGGCGAGGAAAACGCGGGCAAGCTGTTTTCGATGATGCATGACGACGAAATTCGGGAATTGTCGCAACACATGTCTTCCCTTGGGTCGGTTGGATCAAACGTAACCGAAAAACTGGTTATGGAATTTGCCGAAAACTTTTCAACTGCTGGCGCCGTTGGTTCGTACGAAACAGCCGAACGTTTGCTTGGCAAGGTTCTGGATAAAAGCCGCTTGGACAACATTATGGACGAGATCCGGGGTCCCGCCGGCCGTACATTGTGGGACAAGCTGGATAACGTTAATGAAAACATTCTTGCCAACTATTTGAAAAACGAATATCCGCAAACAGTGGCGGTTGTTTTATCCAAGGTATCCCCTCCTCACGCCGCCAAGGTGTTGGGCGTTTTGCCGGAAAACTTTTCGATGGAAGTCATCATGCGCATGTTGCGCATGGAAACCGTGCAGAAAGACGTTTTATCGGACGTAGAAAAAACTCTGCGTTCCGAATTTATGAGCAACTTGGCCCGTTCATCGCGCCGCGATCCGCACGAAGTTATGGCCGAGATTTTCAACAGCTTCGACCGCAATACCGAAGCGCGGTTCATGGGCTCGCTCGAAGAACGGCATCGCGACGCCGCCGATAAAATTAAGGCATTGATGTTCACCTTCGACGATCTGGCCCGCTTGGATGGCGGATCGATCCAAACCTTGCTGAAAGTGGTGGAAAAAGACAAATTGCCACGCGCCTTAAAAGGCGCCTCTCAAACGATTCGCGATCTGTTTTTCAGCAATATGTCGGAACGCGCCGCAAAAATCATGAAAGAAGATATGGATGGCCTTGGCCCCGTGCGTTTGCGCGAGGTTGACGAGGCGCAAATTTACATCGTTACTGTCGCCAAAGATTTGGCCGCCAAAGGCGAAATCGTCATCGCAGCCGAAGGCGGAGACGATCAACTGATTTACTAGGAACCTTAATGTCCGCAACCGCAGAACAAAAAACCGCGCATAAATTCATCTTCGAAACCAGTTTCGACGATCCCGCCAGCGCGGCCCAGGACGACAAACCGAACGAAGCACTGGAAGCGCTGAAAAAACAAGCTTTTGCGGCCGGCCAACAAGCGGCCCTGCAAAGCATTGAACGCCAAACCGGCGAGATTTGCGCCCATGTTTTAAAGCATATGCAGCATATCACATCGCAATATGCCTCAACTCAAGAAGCATTGATGTACAAATCGCTGTCGGTTGTCCTGTATTCCCTGCAAAAATTAATACCCGACTTGCTTAGCATGCAGGCCGAGGAACAAATTGAATCCACCGTAAAACAATGTCTGCGTTTCGCGCTGGATATGCCAAAATTGACCATCAAAGTATCGGATCAAATTTACGGTTCGGTGCAACCCCGTCTGCAAAGCATCTTTGCTGAATCCGGCTTTCAAGGCAAAGCCTCGATTACCGCCGATCCAACCTTGAAAATGGGCGATTGCCGCGTGGAATGGGGCAATGGCGGCATGGAAACCTTGCCGTCGCACATTTGGCAGCACATTCATAATATGTTGTATGAATGCTTGCCGAAAAACGTGGCTGAATCGATTCCAACCGATCTACAAGATCCACTGCCGCCAGAACCGGAACCAGAACCTGTTATCGAGGCTGCTGCCGAACCTATGGAGCAACCGCCGGAACAGACCGAAACATCCGAACAAAATATCGAAGCGGCGCCAGAATCCACGGAGCAACCGGCGGAAAATGAATCTTCGCCAGAACAACCAGTAACTGAACAAACTTCAATTGATGATGGGAGCAAATAATGGCTGATAATAACGATTTAAATTTAACGGAATTGCAAGAAGGCGGCGCAGCCCCTGCTGGCGGCGCCGAAGACGGATCTCGTGTGGCGCAATCCGCCCGCGATCTCGAGGCAATCGGATTAATTCCAGTCAAAGTTTCGGCCGTGTTGGGCCAGGCCACCATGCAGGTCAACCAATTGCTGAAACTTGGCCGTGGCGCGGTTGTGGAATTGGATCGCCGCGTCGGCGAAGCCATCGATATTTATGTCAATAACCGCCTGGTCGCGCGCGGCGAGGTTGTGATCGTCGATGACCGCCTGGGCGTAACCATGACCGAGATTATCAAATCGGAGCAATCCAGCTAATTTCGCGAGTAAGAGAGAGTAAGACCAATGAGATTGTTAATTATCGGCAGCCTGAACGGGCACACATCAACAGCGGGAAAGATCGCGATCGAACGCGGCGCCAAAGTGTCCCATGTTGAAGACATCGATGCTGGCCTAACCGCCTTGCGCAATGGCCAAGGCGCGGATTTGATTATGATCGATGTCAAATTGAATGTTGGCCGCCTGATCAACGCGCTTAAAACCGAACGGATTCACCTGCCCGTGGTCGCCTGCGGCATTGGTAACGACACCAATGGCGCGGTTCAGGCCATTAAAGCAGGCGCGAAAGAATACGTGCCGCTGCCCGCCGACCCGAAATTGATTGCCGCGGTGTTGGAAGCGGTTACCGAAGAAACCACCAATATGATTTACCGCGATCCGGTTATGGTGCGCACCCTCGCCCTGGTCGATCAGATCGCAAGTTCCGATGCCAGCGTGCTGATAACCGGCGAATCGGGTACCGGCAAAGAAGTCATGGCCCGTTATATCCATGGCAAAAGCAAACGCATCGGCCAAAAATTTGTTTCCATCAATTGCGCCGCGATTCCGGAACATTTGCTGGAATCGGAATTGTTCGGCCATGAAAAAGGCGCCTTTACCGGCGCGGTGGCCCGGCGGATCGGCAAATTCGAAGAAGCTGACGGCGGCACCTTATTGCTGGATGAAATCAGCGAAATGCATCCAAATCTGCAAGCCAAGTTGCTGCGCGCGATCCAAGAACGCATGATCGACCGGGTTGGCGGCACCACCCCGGTAAAGGTCAATATTCGCGTAATCGCGACATCCAACCGCAACATGGAACAAGAAGTGCGCGAAGGTAAATTCCGCGAGGATTTGTATTTCCGATTAAACGTCGTCAATGTCCGTTTGCCATCGTTGCGCGAACGGCCAACCGATATTGAATTATTGGCCAATCATTTTATCAAAAAATATGCAGCGGCCAACGAAATGCCGGTCAAACCCTTGTCCGACGATGCGCGGCAAAAATTGATTTCACATGTCTGGCGCGGCAATGTGCGCGAGCTGGAAAACACTATGCACCGCGCCGTATTGCTGGCCGGCGGCCCAACCATCAACTCGGAAGCGATCGTGTTGAATATGAGCGCGGCCATGGCTGGCGGCATGCCGGAAAACATGATCGGCGGCTCAATCCCGGCGAAATTGTCTCCCGCCTCGCCCACGTCGCACAATAGCGGCGGCGAAGCTCCTCCTATGGTGGGCCGCACCGTCGCGGATGTGGAACGGGATTTGATTATTCAAACCTTGAACCACTGCCTGGGCAATCGCACCCATGCCGCGAATATTTTGGGAATTTCGATCCGCACTTTGCGGAATAAACTAAAACAATATAATGATGAAGGGATTGCCGTTCCGCCATCCGGCGAGAATGAGCGGGCCAGCGTTAACTCCTAATAGGTTAAGTCTATAGTCCTATGGCGGATGCCACCACTACGCAGAACCCAGCTTCTGCCGATTTTATGAATAATTTCTTCAAGCGCGGCGATATTGCGCTGGCGCTGGGCATTGTCTTTATTCTTAGCGTTTTAATTCTGCCGATGCCGACCTGGCTTTTGGACATCATGTTGGCTTTTTCCTTTAGCTTCTCGGTTTTGATTTTGATGACGGTTTTATTCATCAACCGTCCGCTGGACTTCAGCTCATTCCCTACCGTTATCTTGGTTTCCACGCTTTTACGCCTGTCGCTGAACCTGGCCTCGACCCGTTTGATTCTGGCGCATGGCCATGAAAGCACATCCGCCGCCGGACACGTTATCGAAGCATTCGGCAATTTCATTATGAGCGGGAATTTTGTCATTGGATTGATCGTGTTCTCGATCCTGGTGCTTGTAAACTTTGTCGTTATTACCAAAGGTTCCGGGCGTATTGCCGAGGTTTCCGCGCGTTTTACCTTGGATGCGATGCCCGGCAAACAAATGGCGATCGACGCGGATTTATCTTCCGGTTTGATCACCGAGGATGAAGCGCGGAAAAAACGCAAAGAAATCGAACAGGAAAGCGGATTTTACGGCGCCATGGACGGTGCGGCAAAATTCGTGCGTGGCGATGCGATTGCCGGCCTTATCATTACCGTCATTAATATTGTCGGTGGCATTATCATCGGCACCGCGCAAATGGGCCTGGATCTTAACCAAGCGACGCACAGTTACACTTTGCTGACGGTCGGCGATGGTCTGGTATCGCAAATTCCGGCGCTGATCGTTTCAACCGCATCCGGTTTGCTTGTCACCAAGGGCGGCGGCACCACCGGCTCTGCTGAAAAAGCCTTATTTTCGCAATTGGGCGGCTATCCCGCTGCGCTGGGATTGAGTTCGTTTTTAATGCTGACCATGGCTGCCCTGCCCGGCGTACCGTTCCTGCCATTTCTAATCTTAGGCGGAGGAATGGGCGGCTTGGCCTATATAGTCAATGAGAAAATTACCGAACAAAAAGTTACCGAAGAACGCAAGGCGGTAGAGGCTACAAAAACTCCTGTTTCCGAACAACCTATCGCTGCATCCTTGCAAATAGATTTAATCCGACTGGAATTGGGTTATGGACTGCTTAGCTTGATCAACAAGGATCGCGGCGTGGTGTTGACCGATCAGATCAAGGCTTTGCGCCGCCAACTGGCCAGCGAAATGGGGTTTGTATTGCCGTCCGTGCGCATTCAGGACAATTTGCAATTGGCCGCCAACAATTATGTGATTCGCATCAAAGAAATTGAGGCCGGACGCGGTGAAGTTCGCCCCAACATGTTTATGGTTATGGACCCGCGCGGCGAACCGATCGGCATGCCGGGCGAGGCCACCACCGAACCAACGTTTGGTTTGCCAGCCATGTGGATCAATGAAAATCTGAAAGAAGAAGCGCAATTCAAAAATTATACCGTGGTTGATCCCGCCACCGTCATCACCACGCATGTCACGGAACTGGTCAAAGATTACATGCCGGAATTGCTGTCCTTTACCGAAACCCAGAAATTACTGGACGAATTGGACAAAGATCAGCAAAAACTGGTTGCGGAAATCACCCCGGCGAAAATTTCCGTCGGCGGCATACAGCGCGTCTTACAAATATTGCTGGGCGAACGGATCAGCATCCGCGATCTGCCGACTATTTTGGAAGGCATTGCGGAGGCAACCGGCACATCGCGCAACGTGGCCACCATCGCCGAACATGTGCGCCATCGCCTTTCCCGTCAAATCAGCGAAGCCAACGTCAACATGGCCGGAATTATCCCGATCATGGCCCTTTCGCCGGAGTGGGAACAAGCATTCAGCGAGTCTATTATCGGCCAGGGCGACGAACGCCAATTGGCAATGCCGCCAAGCAAGTTGCAACAATTTATCGGCGATGTCCGGTCGAACTTTGACCGGATGGCGATGATGGGCGAAATGCCGGTATTGCTGACCAGCCCGGCGATCCGCCCATTCGTGCGTTCCATCATTGAACGGTTCCGTCCGCAAACGGTAGTATTGTCACAATTGGAAATTCATCCGAAAGCGAAAATTAAAACCTTGGGTCAAATCTGATGCGTATGCGGTCTTTCATAGCAGCCTCTGTCCCCGAAGCGATGGATATCGTCCGCCGCGAAATGGGCGATGACGCAGTTATCATTTCGCAAGGCCCGTCGCCCAACGGCAAGGGCGTCCAAATCACCGCTGCATCCGATAATGCTCCGCAGAATGAGCCCGTTTATCAAAACCCCGTCGATGTCATTGGCGAGGCATTGGACAAACACAGCACGCCGCGCAAATTGCAGGATAAAATTCTTACCCTTGTCGAGCGTTTGGAACTTGATGATCCGGTGATGGCGCTTGCCGGTGCATTCGACAGCCTATTCAAATTCAATCCGATTGCAAATAATCCCAAAGATAAGCCATTATTGCTGATGGGAGTGCCGGGCGTCGGCAAAACCGTTACTGTGGCAAAACTGGCTTCGCGTGCAGTTATGGAAGGCGCAAAGACAATTTGCATTACCACCGATGCGGAACGCGCTGGCGCGGTCGAGCAGCTCGAAGCATTCACGCGGATTTTGAAAATTGATTTGCTGCAGGTTAAAAAACCGGCCGAAATAAAAGATGCTTTGGCGGCCTGCCCCACAGATATTTCTATTTTTATCGACACCGCTGGCGTCAATGTTCTTCGCCCGGAAGATTTAGACAATATAAAACAAATTGTCAGCCTGTCCGGGGCCGAACCGGTATTTGTTTATGCCGCCGGCGGGGATGCCGCCGATGCAGCCGAAATAGGCACCATTTTCAAGGACATAGGAGCCAAACGGATTTTAATAACAAGAATGGATATGACTCGCCGTTATGGTAGCATTTTGGCCGCAGCCGATGCCGGTCAATTCCAGTTTTGTAATGTTAGCATTACCCCCCATATTGCAAATGGTTTAAGCTCTATTAACCCTTTATCGCTGGCAAGGATTTTTTTACCAATTTAGCAGTATAATAGTTCATCCCCCTGTAAGGAATTATTAATGAATACAACAACTTCAACCCCTACCCCGAATGCGGAAAATCAAGCGCAACCAGGGCTGAAAATACCAAAAATTATCGCCGTTGCATCTGGCAAGGGCGGGGTTGGTAAAACATGGTTTTCAATCACCCTTAGCCACGCGCTGTCGACCTTGCGCAAAAAAGTTTTGCTGTTCGATGCCGATTTAGGATTGGCAAACGCGGATATTCAATTGGGTTTAATGCCGGAAAAAGATATCAGCCACGTTATTTCGAATAATTTGGCTTTGGAAAAAGTGGTTACGCGCTATGAAATAGGAAAATTCGACGTGATTGCCGGCCGGTCCGGTTCCGGTCAACTGGCCGCCCTGCCCGCCAGCCGGTTAAGCCAGTTGCGCACGGAATTGACGGAACTTGCCAACAAAAATTATGATCATGTGATTATCGATCTGGGCGCCGGCATCGAACGCTCGGTTCGTGCCGTATCGATGGATTGCGATTGCTATTTGGTGGTTTGCACCGACGAACCAACATCGCTGACCGATGCTTATACATTCATCAAAGTGACATTGGCCGAAAAACCGGATACCGATTTCCGCATTGTTTGCAACCAGGCGCAAACCAAACTGGACGGCGAGAAAACTTACAATACCCTGTTAAAAGCCAGCAAAGGTTTCTTGAAATACGCGCCGCAGCTTGCCGGGATTGTCCGCCGCGACCGCCGTGTCAGCGAAAGCATCCGTCACCAGACGCCGATTCTGATCCGCTATCCGAACAGCGAAGCCGCGGTCGACGTTATGGCGATTGCCCGTCAACTGACCGGCGACAAATAAGGGTGCGGTGGTGGCGGACATCCGCGTTCCCCCCGAAGTTCAACCAATAAGATCCGTTATCAATCCCATTGCCGCGCATATCGTCAATGCGACCGAGGCCGTGCAAAAAATGGCGATTGGTCAAATCATTTCCGGACAGGTGATTGGCAAAAACTCCGCCGGCCAGATCGAAGTTAAAACCGATTTAGGCGTTTTAAAAATTCAAACGACGCAAGCCCTGATTCCAGGCAAAGCGATTCAAATCGCCATTCAGCAAAATGGGCCGCAACCGCAAGTCCAGATTCAAACGGTCGCGCAACAAACCGCCGTCCTGACAGAAGGCGCCAAGCACGCCGATGTGTCGGACCAAATTCGCAGTTTGATTGCCCAATTGGCGCCGCCGGATATAGATGTGGCGGAACACCCGTCTATGATTATGCCTGGCCTGATTGCCAAGGCGATTTTCATGCGGCTTAAATCCGATTTCTGGACTCCGGGAAGCGATACATCGGACGGCATAGTGATTGGCGGCAAAGTCATCCAGGCCGCCAATGGAAAAATTCAGGTGCAAACCCAATTTGGCGCCTTGGAAGTAGAATCCCAGCAACCTTATAAACCGGGCGATTCCGTACAACTGCAATTGCCTCGCGAAGGCAATAAACAGCCGATTATTGTACCGCAAGGTCAATCACCATCCCCGCCTGCGGCCACGACACGCGCTTATGCCACGCCCAGCAATCCAGCGATGGTCTATGCCCAAGCGGCGGATAAAATCCCGCGCCCGCAAAATGTAAGCATTACATTTGTCGGCCCCGAACACATGGAAGACGGCATCATCCCCATCCCCGCCAAAGTCATTCATGTCAGCAATAATTACATCGCAACCTTACGCATTCCGACCGGCATCCTTACATTGCAATCGCCATTCCAATTGAATGTGAATGACGATGTTTTAATTTCCCTGAACTTAAACGACCCGTTGGTTGCCGCCGAGGCCGCAATTAAGGCGTCAACCACCCCATCCGCCTTGCCGTTAGGCGGCAAGACTTTACCCAATCTTGATGAATTGATCGATTTATGGCGTACCCAGACCAACACCCCATTATCGCAATTCATAAAAACCGTACTGCCAAACACCGACGGGCGATTTGTCAATCAAGCGATCATGTATTTTGTGGCCATGACCGCCGGCGATGCGAAATTCTGGCTGGGCCCAAAATTGCTGAAAGAATTGGAAAAAGATAAGGCCGATATCACATCGAAATTATCCGACGAATTCCGTTCCATTCAGAAATCGGCCGATGAGACCAGCGCCGCGCCATGGCGTCATTTGCCGTTGCCGGTGTTCGACGGACAGCAATTGCATTATGTACAATGTTATTTCCGCAACCACCATGACGAAGGCGAAGAAAGCCAAGGCCAGCGTTTTGTAATCGAAGCCAATTTGTCTCGCCTTGGCGCTTTGCAGTTGGACGGTTTTATCCGCGAACAAACTTTTAATTTAATGGTACGCACGGTGGACGCCTGGCCCAACAGCGTACAACAGAATGTGCGGCAGATTTTCCAAGATTACATGGATATGTCCGGATGGAATGGGCAAATCAGCTTTCAAACCACGCCGGTTTTTCCAATGAAACCGGGCGCCGAAAACCTGGCAGCGACTGGGCATTTGGGGACAAAAATTTAACTTTTCTTCTTCCGCTCGAACGCGGCGATAGTGGTATCGTCGGTTTCCGCTTGTTCCTTGCGCGTGGCTTCCAGTTTTTCGCGCGCGGCCTGGCGTTCGGCCGTGACCTCGTATTTTTTCAATTCCTGATAGGCCATTTGCACGACCAGCTCGGCTTTTTCTACCTCGATCTTTAAATGTTCGAGTTCCTGTTCCAATTTCTGGCGCCGCGCAATGAATTTTTTGGAATAGCCGTGATAGGTCATGCCCAGTTCGATGGCTTGAGCGGCGGTTTTTTGTTCTTCCGCCAGCTCTTTATCTAAGTTCAGACGCGCATCCATGGTACGCTGCATCTGTTCTTCAATAGCCACCAGCGCGCGACGCTTCTCATCAAGCTCGAACTTATACATTCGGATCAAGGTCGCGATTTTTTTCATTAATATTACTTATACCCTCCCCTTGAGGGAGGGTCAAAGCCGCGAAGCGGGTTTGGGGTGGGGATATTATTGTATAAATGAAAAAAGGTGCAAATTTATAGACTAAATCCCCACCCCAAAATCACTATGTGATTTTGACCCTCTCTCAAGGGGAGGATAGCATTATTAATTTTACTTCAAAATGTCCGCCAATTGCCGGTATCCGTCGGCAAACCGGCTGGATTCATGCTCGCTTTGTTTTAAAAAACTTTCCAGCGCCGGATAATACCGGATCGCTTCGTCAATTTTTGGGTCGCTTCCGGCGCGGTAAGCTCCTAGACGAATCATTTCGCCCATATCTTCGTATGTGGCCAGCAATTCGCGCGCGCGATTAATCAGCGCATTTTCCTGATCCGTATTGCAATCCGGCAAGGTCCGCGACACGCTTTTTAAAACGTTGATTGCGGGATACCGGCCGCGATCGGCGATGGCGCGGTCCATTACAATATGCCCATCGACAATGCCGCGCACCGCATCCGAGATAGGCTCGTTCGTGTCGTCGCCTTCGACCAGCACGGTAAATAATCCCGGAATCGATCCCTGCCCTTTGGCGCCTGGACCGGCGCGTTCCAACAATCTTGGCAATTCCGCAAACACGGTTGGCGTATATCCTTTGCTGGTTGGCGGTTCGCCAGCCGACAATCCGATTTCCCGCTGCGCCATCGCGAAACGAGTGATGGAGTCCATCAGACACAAAACATCTTTGCCCTGATCGCGGAAATATTCGGATACGCTTAAGGTTAAATAGGCTGCCTGGCGGCGCATCAATGGCGATTCATCCGATGTAGCGACGATGACAACGCTGCGTTTCAAGCCTTCTTCGCCTAAATCGTCTTGTAAAAATTCTTGCACTTCGCGGCCACGCTCGCCCACCAAACCAATCACCGATACTTGCGCCGATGTATATTTGGTCATCATCGAAATCACGGTCGATTTGCCGACGCCGGAACCCGAAAAAATTCCCATACGCTGTCCACGGCAACAGGTGAGAAACGTATTGATCGCACGAACACCCAGATCCATCTTCTCGCCGACACGCTGGCGCGAATGCGCGGGCGGCGGCGATGCGCGCAATGGGTAAGGCAACGGGCCTTGCGGCAACGGACCTTTATCGTCGATCGGCTGGCCAAAGGCATTGATTACGCGGCCAAGCCACGCTTCGGATGGGTGAACGACGGGATCGGCGGATTCAGCCATCGCCTTGGTGCCTAATCCAACGCCTTCTAAATTATGGAACGCCATCGCCATTGCGCGGTCGTTTTTAAATCCGACTATTTCGCAAGCGATCATTTTGTTCTGGCGGTTTTGTAAATAGATCCGATCCCCGACCGATAAATGGGTCTCAATGCCCCCTATTTCGACCAGCATGCCCAATATGCTCGTGACCTTGCCAAAGTACCTTGTGGGGCTTAAGCGGTTAATTTCATCGTTAATGGCGCCGATCAATTCCAAGATTTCACCAAATATCTGAAAACAAAAGACAATTTAAGAATCGAGACATTTTTACCATGCCTATGTTGTGTCTCGGTGTCAACAAATAACAACCTTGTTGCGTAAAATTGTTAATCTTTATTAAAGTAGTTAACGTATAATTAAGAAATATAAAATAAAAATTAAAGTTAATTAACGCGAGTTATTAGGTTTTATTAATAGGGAGTTTCAGTTATGCGCATTTTACTTGTCGAAGACGATCCATCCATGGCCAAAAGCATCGACACGATGCTTAAATCCGCCAATTATATCGTCGACCTCACCGATCTTGGCGAAGACGGTCTCGAAATCGGCAAATTATACGACTATGATTTAATCATTCTGGATTTGATGTTGCCGGATATCGACGGCTATGAAGTATTGCGCCGTCTGCGCGCATCCAAAGTCGAAACCCCTATTCTGATTCTATCGGGTCTGTCGGAATTGGATAACAAGATCAAAGGTCTGGGTTTCGGCGCCGACGATTATTTGACCAAGCCATTCGACAAACGCGAATTGCTGGCCCGTATCCAAGCCATCGTGCGCCGTTCCAAAGGCCACGCCGAATCGATCATTCGTTGCGGCCGCTTGCTGGTGAATTTGGATTCGCACATGGTGGAAATCGATTCCAAACAAGTGCACCTGACCGGCAAAGAATATGGCATTTTGGAATTGCTGGCTTTGCGCAAGGGTTCCACCCTGACCAAAGAACAATTCTTGAACCATTTATATGGCGGCATGGACGAGCCAGAGCAAAAAATTATCGACGTGTTCGTTTGCAAACTGCGTAAAAAATTGCAGGATGCTTCCGGCGGTTTAAATTATATCGAAACCGTCTGGGGCCGCGGATATGTATTGCGCGATCCGGATTCCGAAGCAGCAAAACAAGCCGCCGTCGCCAATGCCTAAGATTTGAATGCTCCTAAACAAAAACCCCGCAATTGCTTGCGGGGTTTTTTATAAATCTCAATTTTCTATTCCGAAGCCGATACCTTGCAGGACAAAGTCACTATGTCCGTACCTTCTTCGAATTTCAAACCGCTGCCCGCATGCTTGGCGATGACCGCGGTGAAATAAGAATGCACGGTGCGCGGATCTAAACGTTCCGAAGATACGCTCATACCCATGGCCTCGCCCACGCCTTCCGCCAAACGGGCGCCCTGGCCCTTGGCCTGCATGGTTACAACCATGTCCGCGCCGGCTTGTTCGACGCCAACATGCAACGTGCCGCCACGCGGCAAAGTTTCGGCCGCGCAAATCGACATATTCAAAATGCATTTAATGGCGTTACGGCCGACATGCACGGCTGGCATTTTGTTATCCGGCCATTCCAGAACGATTTTTCCGCCATCCAGAAATTCGGCAATCAGGCTGCGCAAATCGCCAAGCGAGGAAATCGCCGCGCCAGCCGCCATGCCATAAGCCACACGATATACACGCAAACGGCGCGAAGCAACCCGCGCGCTGCTGCCGAGCAAAGTGATCGCTTCGTCGGCCATCTCGCCGCCAAATTCTTCGAGCAGTTCAACGCCGTTGACCGCGGCGCCAACCGGGCCGACCAGATCATGGCACATACGGGAAAACAGTAATTCGACAACGCGGAAATCTAGATTCATAGGACACCATATTGAGAAACGGAATTATGGCTTACTATAGCCGCAACTGCCCGGAAAATGCCAATATTTTTGTGTGGATGGGTTAAAATTGTTTCGGGGATTGCTAATAACTACCCCCCCTAACATCCCCCTCCCCCTTGTGGGGAGGGTTGGGGTGGGGGTAAAAATATCATAGATAGACTTCTCCTCTACCCCCATTCAAGAAATCTAAGCGCCAATCAGCGCTAAGATTTTCTATCCTTCCCCACAAGGGGGAAGATAATTTAGATGGATATCTTTAAACCAATTCCGAATCTTTGCGGTTCGGCAGGTCATCGGCGGGGTCCATGCCGGTCAAATCCCGCTCGATAAATTCAAAGGTCAATTCCTTATCCCGGCTTTCAATCCGCACCACGCCGCCCTTACGCAATTTGCCGAACAGCAGCTCGTCGGCCAGCGGTTTTTTGATTTTCTCTTGAATCAACCGGGACAATGGACGGGCGCCATTGGCGGCATCATATCCATGTTCCGCCAAATATTTACGGGCTTCGGCGGAAATTTCGATAGTGACATGCTTGTCGGCCAACTGGGCTTCGAGTTGCATCAGGAATTTATCGACGACTTTTTCAACCACTTCCATCGGCAATGGCGTGAATGGAATAATAGCATCTAAGCGATTACGGAATTCCGGGGTGAATTGGCGTTTAATCGCCTCCTCATCTTCGCCAAAACGGTGGGTGCGTTCGAATCCAATCGCGGTTTTAGATAATTCCGATGCGCCGGCGTTGGTGGTCATAATCAAAACCACGCTACGAAAATCGACGGTTTTGCCGTTATTGTCGGTCAATTTGCCGTAATCCATCACTTGCAACAATAAATTGAACAAATCTGGATGCGCTTTTTCAATTTCATCCAACAACAAGACCGCATGCGGCGTTTGATCGATTGCATCGGTCAGCAACCCGCCCTGTTCGAATCCTACATAGCCTGGCGGCGTGCCGATCAGTCGGGACACGGAATGTTTTTCCATATATTCGGACATATCGAAGCGGATCAATTTCAATCCCATGGTATGCGCCAATTGCCTTGCGACTTCGGTTTTGCCGACGCCGGTCGGGCCGGAAAATAAATAGCTGCCAATCGGCTTTTCCGGTTCGCGCAATCCGGCACGGGATAATTTTACCGACGACGCCAAAGCCTCAATCGCTTTGTCCTGACCGAATACCACGCGTTTCAAATCGCGCGACAGGTTTTGCAGGGTTTGCTTGTCGTCTTGCGATACGGCTTTGGATGGAATGCGCGCTATCTTCGCTACGACATCCTCGATATCCTTGACTTGAATCGTCGTTTTGCGGTCTTCGGGCTTGCGCAGTTTTTGAATCGCGCCAGCCTCGTCAATCACGTCAATGGCTTTATCCGGCAATTTGCGGTCGCCGATATACTTGGCGGACAATTCCACCGATGCTTTGATCGCCGCATCGGTATAATTCACGCCATGGTGTTTTTCATAAATGCCTTTTAATCCGCGCATGATTTTAATCGCGTCGTCCAGCGCGGGTTCATTTACATCGACCTTTTGGAACCGGCGCAGCAAGGCGCGGTCTTTTTCAAAATGATTGCGATATTCTTTGTACGTGGTCGATCCGATGCAGCGAATCGTCCCATTGGACAAGCCTGGTTTTAAAATATTGGATGCATCCATCGCACCATTGCTGGTCGCGCCGGCGCCGATGATGGTGTGAATTTCATCAATGAACAATACCGCATGCGAATCTTTTTCCAGCTCCGCGATCACGCCCTTTAACCGTTCTTCGAAATCGCCGCGATAGCGCGTTCCAGCCAGTAGCGCGCCCATATCCAGGCTGTATACTGTCGCCGGTTTTAAAACTTCGGGCACATCGCCTTTGACGATGCGCAACGCCAAACCTTCGGCGATGGCGGTTTTGCCGACACCGGGATCGCCAACCAAAATCGGATTGTTTTTGCTGCGGCGGCACAGAATCTGAATAACCCGTTCCAATTCTTCATCGCGGCCGATCAAGGCATCGATCTTGCCTTCGGCGGCTTTGCGATTCAAATTGACGCAATAAGCGGATAACAAACTGGCGCCTGTGGCGTTGGCTGCCTGCGCTTCGGCGGATTCTTCGTCCGATGTGCCGCTTGGGCGGCGATATTGATTGCGGCCCGGAACTTTGGCGATGCCATGCGACAAATAATTTACCGCATCGAACCGGTTCATGCCTTGTTGATTCAGGAAATAAACCGCAAATGACTCGCGTTCGTTAAACATCGCCACCAGCACGTTGGCGCCAGTGACTTCGGCGCGGCCGGCGGATTGCACATGGATTACCGCGCGTTGAATGACGCGCTGGAAACGGGCGGTGCCTTTGGCTTCGACGGCGGTTTGCGAAGTTAAATTGTCTAGGGTGGTGCTAAGATGCTCGATCAATTCTTTTTGCAACAATACAATATCGACGCCACAGGCTCTCATCACCGCGACCGCGTCGCTGTCTTCGGTTAGGGCCAACAACAAATGTTCCAGGGTGGCAAATTCGTGCCGGTATTCGCCCGCCGTATCGATGGCGCGGTGTAAGGTACGTTCCAGATGTTTCGATAACATATGCTTCCCCTATTCCTTTTCCATCGTACATTGCAATGGATGTTGATTGGCCCGGGCATAGTCCATCACCATGCCGACTTTGGTTTCGGCAACCTCATGCGTGAATATACCGCATAGTCCAACGCCACGCGTGTGTATTTCCAGCATGATTTGCGTCGCGCTTTCCCGCGGCATCTGAAAAAACCGTTCCAGAATATGCACCACGAATTCCATCGGCGTATAATCGTCGTTTAAAAGCAAGACTTTGTACATCGACGGCTTTTTGGTTTTTGGCCGCGTTTTTAAAATTAGCCCCGGCGAAGATGGATGGCCGGGTTCATTATGGTTTGGATGATCAGGCATAGAATAAACTTTTGAATACCCTATAGTATCACACTGGAATTATTAATAAAGTTTTAGCCCGGCCCCCACCCCGCGCATAATGTTTATGTAGTGCTTATTTGGCCAATAAAAAAGGCCCGGAAACCGGGCCTTTTTCAACTTAAGTATTTGAAATCGCTATTAGGCGGCTTTCCAAACTTTTTCGATGGTGGTGTTTACACACTCACGAACCGGTTCGAAAGCTTCGTTTGCTACGCGAGCAGACAATTCCGACAGACGGGAACCTTCGTTCACGGCATCTTCAAAAAAGCTGCGGGCATAGGCGGTTTGCAGTTCCATTGCTTCTTGCAAGGATTTGCAGCCCATCAATTCTTTTGCGGCGTTAACGCCGGTTTGCAGCGATTGTTGGGCAAAACCCATCCAAGCGTTGCTGATTTCTTGGCAGCCTTGAGCCAACAAATTGCTGGATTCCAATACTGCATCCAGATTTTGCTTACCATAGGCGGTTGCTTCTTCCATGTTTTTCGCATTGAAAAAGTTTTCGAAGCTTTTCGCGGCGGATTCAAAGCCGTTTTTGCCGTTGGTATACGCATCGTTAAACGATTTGGCGGACGATTTCGCCGATTTCGTGCTTGATTTTGCTTTAGCCATGATAAACTCCTATTCCAAAGCCTGTTAATAACTCTAATCCTAAAAACCTTAAATTCCAAGGGTTTTTGATAGTTTTTGCATCGCAATAATATCTATATAATTATACTTCAATGGGTTGTCAAGCGTATTTTTGCAGTGCAGCAAAAAATAATTTTATTACGTGTGGCTTGTATGCTATAGCCAGCATTTGAAACAATATCCTCAACTAAGTTTTGGAAATTATTAAGATTATTATTCTAGAATAGATTTAAAATGGGTAAACTAGATTGAGTGGTACTTCGCTGTCTCAATCCCTAGATGTTGTGTTTCTTAGAAATGATTGAAAAAACAAAGAAATTAGCCTTTTTGCGCGCTTTGCCAATACTATTAGTATTGCTTGTTGCCTTCTCTGCAACCCCTGCGCAAGCCCGTTATTCCCATATTATTTTCGATGCTTACACCGGAAAAGTGCTGGATGAGAAATATCAGCACGAACAACGCAAGCCAGCATCGCTGACCAAAATGATGACCGCGTATTTGACTTTTGATGCGATTAACAAAGGCAAATTGACCTGGGATCAACAATTGTCCGTGTCAAAACGCGCCGCGCGTCAACCGCCATCTAAATTGGGATTGAATCCTGGCGACACCATTTCCGTACGCAATGCGTTGCTCGCGATTATTACCCGTTCCGCAAATGACATGGCCGTTGTCTTGGCCGAAGGCATTGCCGGAAGCGAGGCAAAGTTCGCATCGCAAATGACTTCGCAAGCCAAAAAATTGGGCATGACCCGCACCGCATTCAAAAACGCATCGGGCCTCCCGGCACGCGGCCAAGTCACCACCGCGCGCGATATGGGCGTGTTGGGCCAAGCTTTGATTCGCGATTTTCCATCCAATTATAAAATGTTCAACACCGAACAATTCGTTTATCGCGGCGAAGTCATCAATAATCACAACCATCTTTTGGGCAATTACCCAGGCCTGGATGGTATTAAAACCGGCTATATCCGCGCATCCGGGTTCAATCTGGTTGCATCCGCCGAACGCAGCGGCCGCCGTTTGGTTGGCGTTGTAATGGGCGGCAAATCCGCCAACTGGCGCGACATTCAAATGCAACGGCTGCTGGATAATAATTTTGAAAAAATCGGCGTGGCGCGCGCTTATGCATCTTACCCGGTACCTACCGCCATGATTAGCTCCCGTTCCGACAGCGAGGATATGCCTGACCGCATTGCCAACGAAGATTATACCGCCGCCAATGAACCGGCTGGCGATGCCGCTGATACTCCAGCGCCGATCAACCCCGCAAAACAAGTCAGCGCCCTTGCGCCCGTCAATTACCCTGCGCCCGTATCGGAACCTTCTTCCATTTCCGACAGTTCCAATAGCTGGGGAGTACAAGTAGGTGCCTTCAATTCTATGAGCAAGGCTAAAACCGCAGCCGCAAAAGCACAACGTTTGCATGCCTTGCTGAAGGTAGCTACCGTTGATGTAGCACCCCTTGCCAAGGGCAAAAAACGCGTCTACCGCGCGCGTTTGATCGGCTTGACGGAAAATGATGCCAATACCGCCTGCTCCACCCTGAAAAAGCAAAAACGGGAATGCCAGATCGTTTCGCCAGAAAAACTCGCCGCCAACTTCTAAACGATTTCCACTTCGAAACAGTATTGTCCTAGTCTGCCGGCGCAATCTTTACCATCTGCTAACTATTCTGTCCTAGAGTAAAGGTCCAACCTTTTATTCCTTCCTCTATTATGGCTTCTGTAACCTATATCAAACGATATGACGAAGACGGATTTTGGTCAGATTCCAACGACCAATATCGCGGCAACCCGCCTATGATTCGGGCCATGGATAATGGCGCCTGGGTAGGAGTTGGCGTATTCGACAGCGCACGATCTTTCGAAGGTGTAGTTCCGGATCTGGACTTGCATTGCCAGCGGTCCATTCTATCCACGCAGCGTCTGCGCCTGACCCCGCCGGTGGATGCACAATATGCGATTGATATTTGCCATAAATCCATCGCCAAATTTCCCAAAGACGCGCTGCTTTATATAAGACTGGAATTCTGGGCCGCCGAAGGAATTATTCCCGCCAATCAAAGCAAAATCAATTTTGCGGTCGTTACCACCGAAGTGCCCTGGGCCGGCGATACTTTTACGGCTTGCGTTTCTTCGTACCGCCGTCCCGATCCGCGCACCGCGCCAACCAATGCCAAGGCGAACGCGCTTTATACCAACATTCACCTTGCCGGCGTCGAAGCCAAGGAAAAAGGATTCGATACGGCATTAATGCTGGATCTGAATGACAATGTTTGCGAATTTGCGGTAGCGAATTTGATTTATGTCAAAGGCACAACCGTCTATACGCCGAAACCCAGTGCTTGTTTTTTAAATGGGATTACGCGCCAGCGCGTCAGCGGGTTGCTGGCCGATGCCGGATATAGAATCGAAGAAAAAGTCACGAAATTGCAGGATTTGATGGAAGCGGATGAAGTATTTTCCACCGGCAATTTATTCAAAATCCGCGCCTGCACAAAATTGGAAGATCGTTTATTCGATCCGGCCCCTGGCCCCGTTGCCGCGCACGCGAAGAAATTATATTGGGATTTCGCCCATGGGCGAATCCAATCGAAAGCCAAAATTATTATCTAGGCGCAGGCTTTTTTGCCGCTGCAATCCATCGTTGGATAATCGGTATAGCCTTTTTCCGTGCCTCCATAAAATGTATCGCGGTCATATGGCGTTAATTTTGCGCCAACCTTAAACCGATCAGCCAAATCGGGATTGGAAATAAGCCAACGGCCAAACGCAACCGCATCGGCCACCCCGCTGGCAATAGCCCGATTCGCGGTTTCTTGGGTATGTCCGCCGGCAGCGATCAAACAAGTTTCCGGTCCAATTAATGGTTTAAACCGGTCCAATTCTATATCTGTTTCACTACTCGGCTTATCGCTGGAACCTTCCGTGCGGGGTTCGACCAGGTGAATATAGGCCAAATGATATTCGCGCAACCGTTCGACAACATACGAATACTGGGCCCAGCGATCGGAAGGATGAATATCGCCAAACGTGCCGGATGGCGATAAACGTATGCCAACCTGGCGGGAATCCCATTCGCGCAACACGGCGCGGACGACTTCCAATGTCAGACGCGCGCGGTTTTCAACGCTGCCGCCATAAATATCGGTGCGGTGGTTGGAACCATCGCACATAAACTGATCCAGCAAATATCCATTGGCCGCGTGAATTTCTACGCCGTCAAAACCGGCCAATTTGGCATTGGCGGCCGCATGGCGGTAATCTTCGACGATTTGCGGAATTTCATCCAGCGCGAGGGCGCGCGGGGTAACGCGATCCTTCATTCCGTTTGCGGTCGGCGCCTGGCCGCCCGGAGAGATCGCCGACGGAGCCACCGGTAACGCGCCGCCCGGCAATAAATCCGGATGCGACTGACGGCCGACATGCCATAATTGCAGGAATATTAAACCGCCTGCCTTGTGCACGGCGTCGGTTACCAATTTCCAACCTTCGATTTGCTCGGCCGTATGAATCCCCGGCGTCGCATAATACCCGTGGGCCATTGGATTAATCGGGGTGGCTTCGGAAATAATCAACCCGGCGCCAGCCCGTTGCGCGTAATATTGGGCATTCAATTGCCACGGAATATTCCCGGGCATCTTTGCCCGCATCCGGGTCAGTGGCGCCATAATGACGCGGTTTTTTAAATTGAATTTGCCAAGTTGCAGAGGATTTAAAATAGGATTTTGCTGGGTCATACATTCAGATATATGAGCAACTCTGTAAAATTCAAGCCTTTCCCACAGATGATCCACAGCTTTACTGCTTTGTATAAGGCTGCTATTATTTGCGGTCTTTATTGGAGTTATCTATGAACGCAAAAAATGCCGCCCAAAATGCCACCACCGAAATCCATGCCGAGGATTATCGCGCCGTGCGTTTGGCCAAGGCCGAAAAATTGCGTGAAATGGGCATTAACCCCTACCCTTATAAATTCGTGCGCAGCCATACCGCGCAACAATTGCAGGATACATACAAGGATCTGGCCGCCGGAACCGAAACCGCCGATGTGGTTCAGGTTGCCGGGCGCATTATGGCGTACCGCAATTCCGGCATGTTTATCGATTTGATGGATGAAACCGCAAAAATTCAAGTCTTTGCGCATAAAGATAATTTATCCGCCGATCAACTGGCGATCCGCGATTTACTGGATATCGGCGACATGATCGGCGCTACCGGCACTATCCGCCGCACGCCGCGCGGCGAATTATCGGTCAAAGTGCAAACTATTACCGTTCTATCCAAAGCATTGCATACTCTGCCGGAAAAATATCACGGTCTGTCGGATGTCGAAACGCGTTACCGCCAGCGTTATGTCGACCTGATTATGAATGAAACATCGCGCACAACGTTGCGTAACCGCAGCCGCATCGTATCGGCCATGCGCCGGTATCTCGATGAAAACGGATTTATGGAAGTCGAAACGCCAATGCTGCACGCGATCCAGGGCGGCGCGTCGGCAAAGCCGTTTACCACGCATCACAATGCGCTGGATTCCAATTTCTTTCTGCGCATCGCGCCGGAATTGCATTTAAAACGCCTGATCGTTGGCGGTCTTGCCAATGGCGTGTATGAAATTAATCGCTGCTTCCGCAACGAAGGTATTTCGATCAAGCATAATCCGGAATTCACCACGCTGGAATTGTACCTTGCCTATGCCGATTACAACGACATTATGACGCTGACCGAAAATATTATCGCGCATTGCGCCAATACGGTTCTGGGCACCACCAAAGTGACTTATCAAGGCCGCGAAATCGATTTTAAATCGCCATGGCCGCGCAAATCCATGACCGATTTGGTTAAACAAGAAACCGGCGTCGATTTCATGACGATCACCGATCCCGCCGCCGCACGCGCCGCCGCCGATAAATTGGGCGTATATGTGGAACCAAAATCCAATTGGGGCCAAGTGGTCGCCGCCATGTTCGACGCCAAAGTCGAAGCGACCTTGGTGCAACCGACCCATGTGATCGATTTACCAAAAGATATTTCGCCGCTGGCCAAAGTTCATCGCAGCAATCCCCTGCTGACGGAACGGTTTGAATCTTTCGCCAATGGATGGGAAATCGCCAACGCGTTTTCGGAATTGTCCGATCCGGTCGATCAACATGACCGGTTTGCCGAACAAATGAAACAACGCGAGGAAGGCGATGCCGAGGCGCAAATGATGGACGAAGATTATGTCACCGCGCTGGAATATGGCTTACCGCCCACCGGCGGACTTGGCATCGGCATCGACCGGATGGTGATGTTGTTGACCGATTCCGCCAGCATCCGCGATGTGATTGCATTCCCGACCCTGCGGCCGAAGGCGTAAAAATTACCGACAAATAAAACGCTAAATTTCCTAGCGGTTATGGGTGCTTTCTCTCCGCAACCAATTTAGCGCCGTGGGATCCACCATATCTCTAAGCGGCGGTCTTGTACCGTCATGATAATCCGGCCCAACGTCAGTTTTTTGATGCAACTCTAAACGATAATCTGGGCCTTCAGAATCTGAAGCGCGAGGACCTTTACTCATCTTTTTCTCCTGTAAAAATTGTTTCTATTATTTTGTTTTTACTATTTTTATTAAAAATGTCATCTGTAAATTTTGCACACCCCGATCGATGAAAGATTAGAAGCACTATATTTTATCTTTTATTATCAAATAGTTATTGTGTATATTGAGTGATCTGGGCGAAGCCGGGGAAAAATTAAACAGCATGGACAAAAAGAAAGGGGCGCAAACCGCGCCCCTTTCCGATAACGAATGCAGGTGGAATTAGAAACCCATTCCGCCCATGCCGCCGCCACCGCCGCCATGATCATGGCCATGCGCTTCTTCTTTTTTCGGAAGATCCGCAATGACCGCTTCGGTGGTGATCAATTGACCGGCAACGGAAATCGCCGATTGCAAAGCGGTACGAACCACTTTGGTCGGATCGATAATGCCTGATTTCACCAGGTCGGTGAATTCGCCTTTGTACGCATCCCAGCCAAAGTTGGAATCTTTGCCTTCCAGCACTTTTCCAACGATAACCGAACCGTCTTCACCGGCGTTTTCAGCAATTTTACGCAATGGCGCTTGCAACGCGCGGCGAACGATGTCGATGCCTGCGCGCTGATCGTCGTTGCTGATTTTCAAGGAATCCAAAGATTTGGACGCTTGCAACAACGCAACGCCGCCGCCCGGAACGATGCCTTCTTGAACCGCGGCACGGGTTGCGTGCATCGCGTCTTCAACACGGTCTTTGCGTTCTTTCACTTCGACTTCGGTCGCGCCGCCGACACGGATTACCGCAACGCCGCCAGCCAATTTGGCCAAGCGTTCTTGCAATTTTTCTTTGTCGTAATCCGATGTGGTTTCTTCGATTTGCGCTTTGATCTGATCTACGCGCGCTTCGATTTCGGCTTTTTTGCCGGTGCCATCGACGATGGTGGTTTCTTCCTTCGTGATGATCACTTTTTTAGCTTTGCCCAACATGTTCAAGGACACGTTTTCCAATTTGATGCCCAAATCTTCGGAAATCAATTGGCCGTTGGTCAGAATCGCAATGTCTTCCAGCATCGCTTTGCGGCGATCGCCGAATCCAGGCGCCTTAACCGCAGCGACTTTCAAACCGCCGCGCAATTTATTGACCACCAAAGTCGCCAAGGCTTCGCCTTCCACGTCTTCAGCAATGACCAATAACGGTTTGCCGGATTGCACGATGGCTTCCAATACTGGCAGCATCGCTTGAAGACCCGACAATTTTTTCTCGAAAATCAAAATGAATGGATTTTCCAGTTCGCAGGTCATTTTTTCGGCGTTGGTGACGAAATACGGGCTGATATAGCCCCGATCGAACTGCATGCCTTCGACGACATCCAATTCGGTTTCCATCGATTTCGCTTCTTCGACGCTGATTACGCCTTCATGGCCGACTTTGTCCATGGCTTTGGCCAGCATGTCGCCGATTTCTTTATCGCCGTTCGCCGAAATCGTGCCGATCTGGCTGATTTCCTGATTGGTCGATACTTTCTTCGACATTTTCGATAAACGCTCACACACCGCTTCGGATGCCATATCCAAACCGCGGCGCAGGTCGGTCGCATTCGCGCCGGCCATGATGTATTTCATCGATTCTTGCATCAAAGCGCCAGCCAAAACGGACGATGTGGTGGTGCCATCACCGGCCGCATCGACGGTTTTGCTTGCCGCCGCTTTAATCATTTGCGCGCCCATATTTTCATACGGATCGGCCAATTCGATTTCTTTGGCAACGGTTACGCCGTCTTTGGTCGACCGTGGGTCGCCAAAGGATTTTTGCAATAATACGGTTCTGCCGCCCGGTCCAAGCGTGGAAGCGATAGTGTTCGCCGCTTGCAATGCGCCGGATAGCAATTTTTGACGTCCGGCTTGGCCGGAATGAATTTGTTTAGCCATTAGGATTCTCCTTTAAATAACGTTATTAGGCGGCTTTTTTCTTGGAACCGGAAGTTTCAATGATGCCCATGATATCGGATTCTTTCATGATCAGATATTCGGTGCCATCCATTTTCACTTCGGTGCCGGACCATTTGCCGAACAAAATGCGGTCGCCCGCTTTAACATCCAACGGCACTAATTTGCCGCTTTCATCGCGGTTGCCGGTGCCAACGGAGACGACTTCGCCTTCCATCGGTTTTTCTTGGGCGCTGTCCGGAATAATGATTCCGCCCGCGGTTTTAGTTTCCGACTCGACGCGTTTTACGAGAACGCGGTCATGTAACGGTCTAAATTTCATGAGCACTGCTCCTTTTCGGTAGGTTAAGAATGAATTAAAAGCATACGGTAATAGGGCTTTTGGAGAGTTTTTAGCACTCCGCCCAAACGAGTGCTAAACATTTAGGAAACAAAATTACTAGTGTCAATGGCTCAAACCAAAAAAATACGTAATATTGTTTCTTTTTTTCGTATCTACAAAGGATTATCCACAGATATGGCTAATTCATTGTAAAATATAGATTGTTACTGTAACAAATCTCCCTTCTTAAGCAATTT
The DNA here is from genome assembly GCA_004295055.1 of Alphaproteobacteria bacterium. Taxonomy (NCBI): domain Bacteria; kingdom Pseudomonadati; phylum Pseudomonadota; class Alphaproteobacteria; species Alphaproteobacteria bacterium. Next base: position 30,900 of record SHNJ01000016.1, read on the forward strand.
TTATCCTTTTAGCGTCATACTATACGATAGGGTCAAAGTATGAACCCATTTTTGTGCACAGACAAATTATGTTTGTGCGCGAGACACTTATAGACGCAGGAGGTGTCCCGAGTGTCGATGACGGTCAACAGTAACCAAGCCGCAAGTATTGCCTTGCGGTCGCTGCAGCGGTCGCAGAACGCGATGGAGCGCGCGCTGACACGACTGTCGACCGGACAAAATGCACCGAGCGCGCGTTACGATGTTGCCGGTGTCGCCGTATCTTCCCGCATTCGCGGCGAAATAGTTGCCCTGCAAAAATATCAGCAGAACGCGCAACAAGCAGTCAGCATGATGCAAATCGCCGAAGGCACGTATCAGCGCGGTCAGGAAATGTTGACGCGCATGCGCTCATTGTCGGCACAGGCGCAAAGCAGCAACTTGTCGCAAGTGGAGCGCGGCATGCTCGATACCGAGTATCAACAAATCAAGGAGGAAATCACGCGTCTAGCCGTTAGCAGCAGTTTTGGAGGAACGCTGCTGATGGATGTCGGCAATATGAGTTTCGATTTTGCCGGCTTGAGAAGTTACACCGTCAGCAACGGCGCCACAGCCAACGGCAGCAGCCAACTTGTCGACTTCAACGGTGACGGCATACTCGATGTGCTTTTATTCAACAGTCTTGCCGGTAACGTCACCGTCGCCTATGGCCACGGAGACGGCAGCTTTGATAACGAAGTCGTATTAACCGCCACTGGCCTATCCAGCCCAACTTCCACCGTTGGCGATTTCGATGGCGACGGAAGAATGGACTTCAGCACATACAACGGCGCCACAATTACCATTTGGCGCAATAACGGCGATGGCACCGTTTCCAGCATGAACAGTTTTGCGCTGGGCGCCGTGCCAGCCATGGTCGCGGGCGACATCAACGGCGATGGCATGGCCGACTTTGTCACCCGCAGCGGTGCCAACATCACCGTCTATACCGCCACCGGAGGAGGCAATTTCTCGACCACATCCTATACTGCCGGAATCACCGCAAGCAATATCGCGCTGGCTGATATGAACAACGACGGCACTTTGGATCTGATTTTGAATAGCGCAACGCAAGTTCAAATCATGAGCAGCAATAGCACCGGCGGATATAGCAACGGCTCGCTGTTCACAACTGGTGCCAACACATTTAACGCACGTGCTGCAATCGCAGATTTTGACGGGGATGGATTCCTTGATGTCATTTATGGAAAAACCGGCGGCAACATCGAAATCATTCGTAACCTGGGCAACGGCAATGTGGGCACTGGCGTCACCATCAACGTTGGGTCCGCAACCGCAATCGGCAACGTTTGCGTCAGCGATATGAATGGCGACGGCATTCTGGATCTATTCACGTCGTCTACCGTCAACTCGTCGGTATATTGGATGCAAGGAACCGGTTCGTTCACTTTCGGCGCGGCACAAACGACGTCGATTGCCGGCACATTCAACGTCAATATTATTTACGGCGATCTGAATAACGATGGACGTGTCGACATTTTAAACCGCAAACAGCTGAGCATGCAAAGCATTCTAAACAACAGCACCAGCGGACTTGAAAGCACTATCCGTGTCAGCAGCGGCATTGCAACATCGGATAATATCGGCTTCCGCATCGGCGCCATGCGGTTAAATATGCTGGCGCAAGGTTTGGAATTCAGCATGATCAATTCCATCGGCGGGGCAAAACGCGCCGAGCAAATGATCAAAGCCGCGCTGAATCAGTTGATTTTATTCCGTACCAGTGTCGGCTCCACAATCAACCGATTGGAAAAAGTTCAGGACAATATTTCATCCATGGTCGAAAATCAGGAAGGAGCGCGCAGTTCAATCGCGGAT